>CAMCBY010000136.1 GCA_945873015.1 Klebsiella pneumoniae | reverse complement strand
GCGGCCGCCGCACTCGGCCCGCTGCCACAAACAAGTAACAGCGCGTCGCCCACGCCATACAGCGGCAACAGCGAGTCGCGCAGCCGCGCCTGACCAAACGTATCGAGCAGCGGCCGCGCCTCGGCCTCCGTGGCAAATACGAACACCGTCGCGCCGGTCATGCAGCGGCCACTCGCGGCGCGCCAAGCGCCGCAATTGCCCGGCGGCCGCGTTCACCTAAGGAAAGGGTGAAATGATTGATGTGCGATGCGAGATGCTGGCGGAGCGCTTCGTCATCCATGGACTCGGCATGTTGGTGCACATAACGCGCGATATCGGCGTCGCCCTGCTCGGCAAGCCGCAACGCGCAGCGCATCAGTTGCTCAACATGTTCGGCAAACCGTTCGTGCAGGTGGCGGCGTATCACATAACAGCCGAGCGGCACCGGCAGACCGGTCTCGCGGCGCCACCACTGGCCGAGGTCAGCCAGCACTTCGAAACCTTCGATGTCCGTCAGGCTGGCATCGCACTGGGCGACGATGGCGCCGTCGAACTCGCCGCTGGCGAGCGCCGCGTGGATGTCCGCTCGAGCTTCATGTTGCAGCGTCACGCCAGGCGGCGCCCAACTTTGAAACAACTTCGTGGCGGCGGTGGCCGGGCCCGGCGCCAGCCATCGTGTGCCGCGCAGGCTGGTGCGCTTCAAGCCGACGCGCGCCAGCAGCAACGGACCGTGACCGTCGGCCAGCACCGCGCCGGTGTCGAGCAGTTCGTAATCGCGCTCGATACGACTGTAAATGGCGCAGGACACCTTACTGATGTCGTAGCGCCCTGCCAGCGCTGCGCGGTCGAGTTCTTCGATGTCGGCGCGCGTAAGTGTGAGTTCTGCGGCATGCAGCATCACCTTGCCGAGCAGCACCGCGCCGAGCAGTTGACTGTTGTTCGGGCTATGAGTCGTGGCGAGAGTCAGGCGCGTGAAATTTTTCATGGCAGCCACCCCGTTGCAGCCCACTGGGACAGAGAAGACGATGGCAGCATGGCAAACCCTCACGTGCTGAGGCGCGCACTACGCCCCGTGCAGGGTACCTTTGCAATTCCGAGGCCAGCCCTCCGCGCTGCGCCTTGCTGCGGAAATCGTTAAGGTTTTTTTTTGAGGGCAGGCGCGCGGCGGCCCGGCAGACGATAAGTGCGCAATTCCGGTCTGCAATTTTGGTATGGACACCGCGTCACAGACGAGCTCAGCCTCAGGCCTTTTCGCGGATCACAAGGCCTGCCACCACCTTGCGCCGTACATCGAGCGCGCATGCCAGCACATAAGCGCGCGCGGCATCGCTGCTCCCTCGCGCACCAACGGCGTGGTTTGGCTGTGAATTCAAACCCTGGGTGCGACAATGGCTCATGACCATCCGCAAAACCCTGCTGATTACCTTTCTCATGTTCAGCATCGTATTTGCCACGCTCATGACTGTGCTCGCCTATTCGCGCGCGCGCGCCGCGCTCGGCGATGAGATCCGCCGCAACCTCGACAGCCAGGCGCTGACTGTCATGCAGCAGGTCGATGCGATGCTGTTCGAGCGTGTCCAGGACCTGCAGGGATGGCGGCGTCTGGAACTCATGCAGGAATTGAAGGTTGCCGACGCCGATAATCGCCTGGCTCGTTTTCTCGGCGATATCATCTCCGGCTACACCGACGTGTATACCGCGATCTTTTGCCTGCAAAATACGCGTGTAGTATCGGCCAGCGACCCGACCTTGATCGGCACCACCGTGGCGGTGCCGGACGGCTGGGTCACGCTGACTTCTGCCGGCGGCGAGGTCGATATCGCGCGCCCCGACCCCGTTTCGCCGGTGCCCGTCATGGCCTTGACGTCGGTCATCGATGACGCCCACGGCGGCGCCCCGCTCGGCACGCTGACGGCGCGCTTCAAGTGGAACGAAATCACCACGCTGCTCGACCTTGCCGCCGTCGGCAGCGGTCGCGAAGCCCTGTTACTCGACTCGGAAGGGCGACCCATCGCCTTCTCATCGGGGCTGCGCGCGCGTTTATCGACAGAGCGACAGATGGTGTTTGATCTCGGCAACACCACCGCCGCGCACGGCGTGGTGAGTATCGACGGCGCACGTCTCGCGATGGGACAACTGCTGGTCGGTTATGCGCATTCAACCGGTTACAAGGGCCTCACCGAACTCGGCTGGACGCTCATGATCCTGTCCCCTGAGCGAGTCGCATTTGCTCCGGTGCAGCGGCTGTTGTTTTCGCTGATGGCCTTACTCACCGCCATCGTCGCCATCGCAGCTCTACTCGCCATCCGTCTGTCGGCGCGCACCGCCCGCCCCATCCAGAGCCTGACCGCCTACGCACGCGACGTCGGCCGCGATATCGACACACCGTTACGTGTGATCAGCGGCGCCGGCGAAGTGGAGGAACTCAATCAGGCGTTTAATCGCACCCTTGAACAATTGCGCGCTTCGCGCGGACATCTGGTGCGCGCGAGCAAACTCGCGGCTGCGGGTGAGATGGCCGCCAAGCTCGCCCACGAGCTGCGCACGCCTCTCGGTATAATCCGCTCGTCGGCACAACTGATTAACCGCCAGACCGGCCTCGACGCGCGTGCCCACGAAATGATGAGCTACATGATCAACGAGGTCGACAGAATCAACGAACTGGTCACCCATCTGCTCGACAGCGCACGCGCACGCGCGCCGCAGTTCTACCGCCAGGTACTGGCCGATATCGTGCGTCAGGTGCTGGACATCCTGCACGACAAGTTCGAGAACCGTGGCGTTGCCATCGAAAGCGAGCTCGACACGGTGCCATCGGAACTCGATTGCGATCGCGACCAGATCGTGCAGGCGTTGTTGAATCTGCTCTTGAATGCCAGCCAGATACTGGAGCACGGCGGTCGCATCCGCATCACCCTCGCGGCCCGCGACGGCCAGCTTGCCCTGGTCATCGAAGATAACGGCCCCGGCATCGCTGCCGGGCAGAACGAGGCTGTTTTTGAACCCTTCGTCAGCTATCGCGCTGGCGGTATCGGCCTCGGTCTGTCGGTGGTGCGCGAAATCGTCAATCTGCACGGCGGCAGTATCAGCGCCGATACGAGTCCGCTCGGCGGCGCGCGCTTCACCATTGTGTTGCCACGCAGGAGCCACTGATGCCGCGTCATACTGTGCTGGTCGTCGATGACGAAGTGAAGATGCAACGCGTACTCGAGATCATGCTCGATGACATGGGGCTCGATGTGTTGCGCGCCGATCACGGCGAGGCGGCGCTCGCGATCGTGATGCGCGAACAGGTCGATCTCATCATTACCGATATGCGCATGCCGGTGATGGATGGCATCACCCTGGTGCGCACTCTGCATGAACGCGATATGTTGCCACCCACCATCGTCATCACCGCCCACGGCACGGTCGAAAGCGCAGTCGCCGCGATGCGTTATGGCGCAGTCGACTACCTCATGCGGCCATTCGAAGTGGAAACCGTCGAACTGGCGGTCAGGCGCGCCCTGAATCTTGGCCAGATGCAGCGCGAGAATCGTTACCTGCGCGAGGAGTTGGCGCAGGGCTGGCAGCAGTTCATCGGTCGCAGCGCCGTGATGCAGGAGCTATATCAGACCATCGACGAGGTTGCGAGCGTCGATGTGCCGGTGCTGATAGTCGGCGAGACCGGTACCGGTAAGGAACTGGTCGCCCATGCCATTCACAAGGCGTCGCGACGCAGCGGCCTGTTTGTCGCCATCAATTGCGCGGCGATTCCAGATCATCTGCTCGAAAGCGAATTATTCGGTCATGTGCGCGGCGCCTTCACCGGCGCCATCGCCGAACGTATCGGCAAATTCGAGGCCGCAGACGGCGGCACTTTGTTCCTCGATGAGATCACCGAGATGCCGGCTGCGCTGCAGGCACGTCTGTTGCGCGTGCTGCAGGAGCGCGTCATCGAACGCCTCGGCAGCAATCGTGCGATTGAACTCGACCTGCGCGTGATAGCGGCCACCAACTGCGAGCCGCGGGCCGCGGTCGCCGAACAGCGCTTGCGCGAGGATTTGTTTTATCGCCTCGACGGCTTTCGCATCGAGGTGCCGCCGCTGCGTGCGCGCGAAGAGGACATCGAACTGCTGGCCCAGCATTTCCTCGCCCAACAGGCGCAGCGCATGGGTCGCACACCGCCAAGGCTGTCGCCGTTCGCGCGCGATCTGTTACACAGGCACGCGTGGCCCGGTAACGTGCGCGAACTCGAGAATCTTATGGCGAGGGTTGCGCTGCTCGCGCCACGCAGCGACCCCGACAGTGTGCTGGCGCGCGAACTCGGCGCGGGACCGGTCACCGCCGCCAGTGCAGCGGCACTGGTCAGCGCCGCGCCAGACGGCGAGAATCTGCACCTGCAAGCGCGTATCGACGCGCTCGAACGGCAACTGATCGAAGCGGCACTGGCCGCCGCCCACGACAACAAAGCACGCGCCGCGCGGCTGCTCGACGTGAGTGAACGCACGCTGTGGTACAAGCTCAAGAAACTGGACATCAAGTAGCACGACATGACGCACCCGCCGTTACCCGACTTCGCCGCGCCCCACCTGCGCGTCACGCGCGCCACGCCGGCGTGGTTCGACTGGGCCCTGGCCCGGCCCTTCTCCTCGCACTACGTGACGGTCGCGGACTGCCCAATCCATTACATGGTATGGCCGGGCGAGAGCGAGGCCGCCAATCGACGCGGCCTGCTGCTGGTGCATGGCGGCGGCGCCCACGCCAACTGGTGGCGCTTTATCGCGCCGTTTTTCACGCGTGACTATCGGGTCGCAGCGCTCGACCTGTCCGGCATGGGCGACAGCGGCAAACGCGCGGAATACAACGCAAGCTTGCGCGCCGACGAAATGCACGCAGTGCTCAGCGCCGCCGAACTCGGTGACAAACCCTTCGTGGTTGGCCACTCCTTTGGCGGTTATATGACCATGCGTTTCGGCGCCGCCTATGGCCATGAAGTGGGCGGCGCAGTGATTGTCGACACACCGATACGGCGTCCTGAAGGCGACATGCCACCACCGGTCGCCACGCGCGCGCGCAGCTTCGAGCGTCATTACCCGAATTTTGATCTCGGCCTCGACAGGTTCCGTCTGCTGCCGGCTCAATCCTGTACGAATGAGTTTCTGGTCGAATTCATCGCACGACACTCGCTGCGCGAAGAAGCCGCCGGCTGGACCTGGAAGTTCGACGTCAACACCATGAGCGCGCGCCGCTGGGGCGAACCGTTTCACGAACATCTGCAGGCGCTTCGCTGTCGCGCGGCATTGTTGTTCGGCCAGCACAGCGAACTGGTCAGTCGCGACACCGCCGACTATATGGCAGAGCTGATGGGGCCACAGGCGCCGGTCATCGAGATTCCTGAAGCCCAGCATCATCTGCTGCTCGACCAGCCGCTGGCGTTTGTCGCCGCGTTGCGCACCTTGCTTGCCAGTTGGGTGCGCGACGAAATCGTTGCTGTCCCGCAATGAATCATGGGATGAATCTTTAGATGGACGTTTACCCGCACCGCGGCGTCGATGATCTGCTGCTCGGCAGCAGTCAGGACGAAATTACGGCCGCACTCGGCGCGCCCGACCGCAGCAACGAGGACGCCCATGAAGATGGCGAACTGTCCTCAATCTGGACTTTCCGCATGCTGCGCCTCGAATTGTCATTTGATTCGGATAACGACTTTCGGCTGTCCCACATCACTTCTTATCATCCTTACACCTTGGTGCGCGGTTTTAATCCGATGGGCTTGAGTGGCAAACTGCTGCTCATGAAATACCCGCATCTCGACCTCGAAGTCGAGATCAGCAAGGACGAAAAGTACTACACCGACCGCGTGCTCGACCTGACCTTCGGCATCGCACGTGCCAAGGTGGTCAGCGTGACGGTCTTTCCCGAATACGATGAAAGCGGCGAAGTGGTCAAATGGCCATTGCCTATCCCTGAGGAATAACACCATGCAAGTCGACGGCAGTTGCCATTGCGGCAGCATTGAATACAGCGCGGAAATCGACCCGGCGCGGGTCGTGATCTGTCATTGCACCGATTGTCAGGCGATGTCCGGCTCGGCGTTTCGAGTGGTGGCCTTCACCCTGGAAGACCGCTTTATCGTCAAGCGCGGCACGCCCAAGACCTACGTCAAGATCGCGGAAAGCGGTCGACCGCGCGTGCAGGGTTTCTGCGGCCACTGCGGTTCGGGGCTTTACGCGACCTCGAGCGGTGACGGGCCGAAAGTGTATGGACTGCGCGTCGGCACCATCCACCAGCGCGACGAGTTAAAACCTGGCAAGCAGGTATGGTGTCGCTCGGCGCAATCCTGGCTCGGCGAGATCACGGGCCTGCCGGGCGTAGACGGGCAACCCTGAGACTGCCGCTTCGCGCTTTACATGCCCTCGAACGCAAAGTCGTCGGGCAAGGGCGCGAACAGCAGGCGTACCGCGCCGCCGATGCAGCGGGTGCGGTGGCCCTGGCCACTGACATCGGCCGGCACAAACGCCTCGCCGGCACGCCAGCGACGGGTCTCGCCGTCGCCGGTCTCAACTTCTATCTCACCAGACAGCACCACCACCAACTGGCGCGCCGGTGCGGTATGCCAATCCTGATCCATGCCGGCCGGCAGCTCGACGAACTGCACGGCCGGTGACACATAGGATGCCGAGAGCTTGAGGGTGTGACCGAATTCGTCCTGTCGCTCCAAGGTCAGCGGCACATTCACTTCCTGAAAACGTGACTGCCCATTGGCTTGGTTCTGAAAGCTGGTGAGTTTCATGTGCGCGCTGACCTGTCGGATGGATTGCTGCGAGTGTAACAACGGCTTGTATCCTCACCCCACACCGGATCCGGTGCCTGACGCCAATCCATTCCGTCACCATACAAGCGCATCAAGGCCGGCGCGCAAGGCTTACAATGGCGTCAGCATCGGTCGTTCCCTGCTGGAGGATCCCATCATTCCCATCGCCCCGCTCTCTTACCCCGCCCGTTCATCAATATTGTTTGCGGAGCGCCGCAATTGAGCGCGCCCAACACCCAGACCGGCACTGTGGTCGCGGTATTTGGCCGACGTTTCGAGCTTGAATGCAGCGACGGCGGTCGTGTCAACTGTGTGACCCGCGGCAAAAAACACGATGCGGTGTGTGGCGACACGGTCAGCTTCAGCATGACCGGCGCCGACACCGGTGTTATCGAGAAGGTGTTGCCGCGGCGTAATTATCTCGAGCGCTCCGATGCCTTCAAGCGCAAGGGCATCGCCGCCAACATCGATCAGGTGCTGGTGCTGGCCGCCGTCGAGCCGCGCGCCTCGGAGGAATTTCTGTCCCGCATCCTGCTGCTTGCCGATGCGGCGGGCGTGAAAACGATTCTGGCCTTGAACAAAACCGATCTGCCGGGTGTCGAGGCGGCGCGCGCGCGTCTCATGTTGTTCGTCGGTGCGGGGCACGAACTGATCGAGTTCAGCGCGCGGCCGTCTGGCGAAGCCACGGTCACCGCGCCAGCGATACTGCGCGAGCGTCTGGCCGGTCACTGCACAGTGTTATGCGGCCAGTCCGGCATGGGCAAGTCGAGTCTGGTCAATGCACTGGTGCCAGGCGCTACGGCGGTCACCGGTGAACTGTCGAGCGCCCTCGGCAGCGGTCGGCATACCACCACTTTCTCGCGCCTGTATCACATCGACACCAGTACCACACTCATCGACTGCCCCGGCATGCAGGAAGTCGGCATTCATCACTTGAGTCGCGCCGATCTTGCCAAGGGCTTTCGCGAGTTCGCGCCCTATCTCGGCCACTGTCGATTCTCTAATTGCAGTCACGTGCACGAACCCGACTGCGCACTGCGCAAACAGGCTGAACAGGGCGGCATCGCCCGCGAACGACTCGCGCTGTTTCAAAAACTGGTGGCCGAGACCGGCGCGTGAGCTAGGCGTCATGAGCGGACATCACCAGCCGCCGGGAATGTCGCCGCACCGGCTTGCCGCCATCCATAAAAAAGCCCAGCGTCTGGCGCGGGCGCGGCGCGAAAAATCCGGCGCGCCGCCCCACGGCGTAACCCACCCGCGCCGCGGTATTGCATTACGTTTCGACCGCATGCGGCGCGCCGGCCTCGGCGCACTCGCGTCGTTTCTGGCGGTGCTCGGCCCGGGTCTGTTGGCCGGTCTGTCCGATGACGATCCGGCCGGCATCACCACCTACTCGGTGCTTGGCGCGGAGTACGGCTACCGCCTGCTGTGGATCATTCCTCTGTCGACCTTGCTGCTCATCCAGTTTCATCTGACTGCGGTGCGCATTGGCGCCGCCACCGGTAAAGGGTTTGTCGCGGCGATTCGCCACCGTTACGGACACGCCTGTGGTTATGGCGCAGTGCTTGCGCTCATGCTCACCAACTTCGGCACCATCTGCGCCGAGTACGCCGGCATTTCTGCAGCCGGCTCACTGATCGGCATCCCAAGTTGGGTCAGCGCACCGCTCGCCGGGGTGTTGATCTCGATGATGGTGGTGCTGGGCTCATTTCATCGTATCGAGCGTGTTTTGCTGGTGATCTCGGCGACACTCGCGCTCTACATCGTCGATGGTGTGTTGGCCGCGCCGGACTGGTCGGCGGTATGGCGTCATGCCTTGATTCCGAACATGCCGGCAGATAGCGGCGCATGGGTGGCGGTCGCCGCCACGCTCGGCACCACACTCGCGCCGTGGGGCCTCGCCTTTATTCAGTCTTATGCGGTGGATAAAAAAATCACGGTCGCCAATCTGCGCTGGGAACGGCTCGATGTGGTGGTCGGTTCGTTGTTGACCGGCATTATCGGCCTCGCCATCGCGATTGCCTGTGCCGCGACCCTGCATCGCGCTGGTGTGCACATCAACGATGCTGCCGATGTGGCCGCCGCCCTGAAACCGCTGGCCGGTTCGTTCGCGACCTTGCTGTTCGGAGTCGGCCTGCTCGGCGCCTCGCTGCTGGC
>CAMCBY010000135.1 GCA_945873015.1 Klebsiella pneumoniae | reverse complement strand
GATTTCGAGCGTGGCCGGCACGATCGCCCGCACTTCGTCGGCACTCAGCATGCCGCGCGCGGCGGCGCCGTAACCACGCACTGCGGCGGCGAACAGCGGCATTTCGAAACGTGCCTGCGGGTCGTCTTCTCGACGTGGGTTGCACCACGAACGCAACGCGTCGCCGAGTTCGAGGGGCAAAGCCATATACGCGAGCGTGTCCAGGTCGACCATACACAAGGCATGCTCGCCCTCGGCATCGAATAACAGATTGGAAATTTTGGGGTCGCCATGCACCAGCCGTGATGCCGTGACGGGCGGCGGCGCATGGGCCGCGCGCAAGCTGTCGATGGCCTCGCTCAGGTCGACCACCTCGGCATACAGGCGGTGTTGGGCGCCGGCTGCGAGTGCCGTCGCGACGCGCGCACGATGGCGTACATATTCATGTATCGGCGCACGCTCGCTGCGCAAAGGCTCATCGAAATCGGCGAGCGCAACATGAAAACGCGCGAGCAGGCCACCGGCTGCTTCGGCCTGGGCAGGGTGGGCAAGAAAATCAAAGGCGCGGCCCGCCACCCAACTCATCACACGCCAGCGCGCTCCGGCATGTTCAACCGCCAACGCGTCATCACGCGTGCGTAGCAGATGCGGGGTCAACAGGCCGCGCGCGGCAAGATGTGCGGTGACGCGCTCAATATTGTGATTCACACCCGCACCGAATACCGGGTGTAAACGCTGCAGGGCATAGTGTCTGCCATCGCGGCAATCGAGCTTGAGCGTAAGATTGACCAGGCCTTGGGTGATGCGTGTGATGTCCGTCACCTTGAGCGCATAGTGTTCGAGCACCGCGTCGGCCGCGCTGCGCCAGGATTGATTGTCTGTGAGTGTCACCTTGTCATGATCCCGTGGAGACGTTGCTGCATGAGGCGCGAGCATAACCTGAGGCGTCGGCGGCGATGAGCATCCTGCCGCGTATCGTCCTGCTGCTAGGCGTGTTGTGCCTGCTCTGCGCCTGTGCCAGCGCACCGCCCTTGAAGCGCGGCGTTGTCCACGGCGCTGGCGAGGTGGCGCACTGCACCCAGGCGTTTATCGATGATGACCACCGTCTCGCTGCGGCCGGCATTCACGATGCACAAACCACACCGCTCGCGGGCTATCCCTACCTGCGCATCGATCGATTGCTGGCCTCGTTCACCGACACACTCACGGAGCGCGCACCACGCGACGCCTGGCTGGCACGCGCTGCCGCCCTCGATGCCGAGGCGCGCGCGCTGGAACAGGCGCGCCTCGCCTCGCCACCGAGCGCCGCCGATGTGCGACGGTTACAGCAATGCCGCCACACGCTGCATGCCGCTCTGCTTGCCGATGAAGCCGCGTGGCCGTCCTTGCTGGGCGCCGCGCGTGTTGACGATGATTACAGCAAGTCACGGCGCGTGTTCGGCGCCTACACCATCACCTCACAGCTGGTGCTGGCCGGCGTGCGCCGCATGCAGCAGCGTGAAATGCCGCAGTTGCTGACGACGCCAGCGCGCGACGCGGTGACGGGCGAGCGCTACCGCCTGCAGGCTGAGCCCAAGCGTGTATCCACTGCCGAGCCGCTGCTGTCCTGGTCCTACGATGCGCTCGGCATTCCGCTCATCGATGAGACGGTATTGGCCGAGTTATGGCGCCGACACGCACCGCAACTGGTGATCCCGAAAGGCAGCAATGACGACCTGCCGGGCACCATCAGCAGCGCTGCGCCGCCTTATGTCGATAGCCGTGAGGCGACGCTTTATACCCATCTCACCTACACCCGTTTTGAAGCGCGGGTATTACCGCAACTGGTCTACACTTGGTGGTTCGCGGCGCGCACCGCGCAAGGCCGCATCGACCCGCTGGCGGGTGCCCTGGATGGCTTGAGCTGGCGCGTGACGCTCGATGACGACGGCACGCCGCTGGCCTACGACGTCGCACACAACTGCGGCTGTTATCACATGTTTTTTCCGAGCGAGCGGCTGCGTGCGCGGCCGCTTGCAGACGACCATACCGAGCCGCCGTGGATACCGTTCAGCATTCCCCGCGATTGGCAGGGGCCACCGAGTTTGCTGCTGGCGAGCGGCAGTCATTATCTGCAGGCGCTGGCGCCGGCTTCCCGCGACCGTGCTCACCATTCTTATCAGTTGCAGCCGTACCGGAACCTGCGCCAACTGCCGGCGGGCACGAGGCGCGTGAGTTTGTTCGACAGTCGCGGTCTGGTACCGGGCTCGGCCCGCGGCGAACGCTGGTTCTTATGGCCGATGGGGGTGGTAGCGCCCGGCAGCATGCGCCAGTGGGGACGTCAGGCAACCGCGTTTGTCGGCCGCCGTCACTTCGACGATGCGCGGCTGCTGGAACGTTATTTTACTTCTAGAGGATCGAAATCCGCCGCGTCTTCGCGGGAGTGAACGGCGGCACGCGACAACACCCCATCAACGATGACGAAGCGCGTGCAGTTCACGTTCGAGCTCGAGGATGCGCGCATGCGCCGCATCGCGCTCACGCCCGACCCGCGCCGTTTCGGCCAGCGCCTCAAAGGACAACTGCTCGGCGCGGCTTGCGCGCTCCAGTGCGAGACCGCGCTGCGCGGCCAGCCGCTGTTCACTGCGCGATGGCCCGAACAGACGCGCCCACCAACCATCTTCTTCCGCAGCCGCACCGCGCGCGCTGTCGTCAACGTCGAACTCGGCGCGTAGCGCCACGAATTCCTCGCGCGCGAGATGTACTTCGCCGGCGGTCTTGAGTGCATCGAGCACCGTGGTCTCGTGTTCGGCGCTGAATTCCTCGGCCACCACACCACGCGCGATGGCGAGCAATGCACGGGCTTCGTGAAAACCCGCCGCGCCTTCTTCAAAGCCGACGTGCATGCCTTGCCCTCGCCTTCAGAGTTTAGCGAACGTTAACTCGGCGCCAGCGAAGTCTGCTTCCGCCGCGCTGCTGCACACCACCCCGAGTTGGCCGTGTGCAGACTCCAGGTAACGCGCCGCGATGTCGCGCAGCGACTGGTGATTGGCTCGCAGCACCCGCGCGCGGAAGCGCGCGCGGAATGCGTCATCGCGCCCATACAGACCATTGGTGAAAGCCCGTTCGCACTCCCCGGCCGGCGAGCGCGGTTGGTCGAGCGCGCGGATGGTGCCGAGTATCGCTTCTTCGAGACGCTGCGCGTCGTCATCGCCGGCAAACCACACCAGCGCGCGATCAAAGTCCTGCAAAGTCGCGAGCGCACGCGGATCGCGATAGGAATAAAAACGAAAGGTCGCGCTGTCGGTGTCGTAGCTCGCACCCGAGCCGTAGGCACCGCCTTTCTCGCGGATCTCCCCGTGCAAGAAACCATCCTGCAGATAACGCCCGAGCACTGCGAACAGTGGCGCGTCGGCGTGATCCTCTGGCACGGCGGCATAGGCCTTGGCGACAAAATTAACCTGCGAATTGATCAGCCACGCATTACTCGCCGCCGCTTCCTCGATACGCGCGACAAAACCGCCACACAACGGCTGGCGTGGCGCACCGACACGCGCGGCAAGCGCTGCCGCACCATCGAGCACCGTTGCATCACCAAACAGCGCGATCCGCCGCGGCGCATGGCGCAACTTGTCGCGAATCGACGCAAACAATACAAACAGCGCGCGCAGCGCCGCCTCGTCGTCCGCGCCGGCCAGTTCCTTGAGAATGCGGTGCGCGCTCGGGCCATCCCACAGGTCGTCCAGAGCCGCACCGGTCGAATAAGTGCGCGCGGCACTGATGACTGCCAGTTGGTGACCGCGGTCGGTCAGCGACTGTTCGGCTTCGGCGCGCGATTGCATGAGCAATTCATGCAGGTGCTCGGTTTCATCGAAACGTGCACCGTCGAGAATTTCGTTGACGACCGCGATCACTTCGTCGCGCTTGCGTGCGAGTCCCTTGCCGGTGATCACGAACCAGCCACGCAATTCACCGCCGGCGACGGGAGCGCGGGCCATGGTATTGGTACCGAAACTGCCGGATAACGCGCGCCGCGACTGCACCGCGAGATAATCTTCGTCGCCGTGTCCGAACTCAGTCAGATAGTCGGACAACAACGGCAATACGCGCAATTCATCGGCGCTCAAGTCCGGCAGGTCATAAACCAGCTGCATACGGAAGATGCCATTTGCCGCGCAGTCGTAACGATGCACCTCGACACCATCGTGCGTGCTAATGACCGCAAGCGGCGCCAGTGCAGGTGCCGGCACATCGGCCAGGGTCACGCGCGGCAAAACGTTTGGATCATCGACCCGTGCCTGGCGTTCACGCAGTGCTGCACTCTGCGCCGCAATTTCAGCTCGCTCGGCCGCGCCCATGGTTGCGGCGAGTGCCGCGAGGCGCGACTGTTCGGCCGCTTCGTCATGCTCGGCCTTGTGCTCGTCGGGCAGCATGGTCACGCGCACGCGATGGGTCTTATCAAGCAGCATGCCGCGCACCAGTCGCGCAACAAAACCCGGCGCGCGAATATCACGCCGCAAGGACTCCAGTACACGATCGAGTTCCAGCAGTCGCGCTGGATCGCGTCGATACATCGCGGCCGGCATCACCCGCCCCATCAACTGCAGACCAAAAGGATAGCTGCCGCCACCGATGTCACGCTGCGCCATCTCGATACGATCGAGCACCGCGTCGAGTGTCGCCGCATCCACCCCTTCACGCGCAACGTTCTCAAGCACCGCGAGCATGCCCTGCTCAAGCGCGGCGGCGTGTTCAGCGTCGCTGCCCTCGACACCACATACGAACACCAGCTGGCGCGCCGAGTCGTCGACGCCGCATAACTCGGAAGGCGCGTCGGCGAGTTCGGTGGTTTCGAGATAATGGCGCAGCGGCGAAGCGCTGTGTTCGAGCAGAATCGAGGCCAACAGGTGCGCTTCGACCACGTCCTCGGGCTCGGCCGCTTCACCCAGCAGCCACGCCCACACGATGTGTGTGGCACGCTCACCTTGTTCCTCTACGGCATAACGCACCTCAACATGACGCGGTGCGCTGAAGGCCGGCTGCAGAGCGCTCATGACGATACTTTCCGGGCGTTGGAATCGGTCCAGCACCAGCTCTGCAATCTGTCGCTGATGTTCGCTTTCGGGAAAGCTGCCATAAGTCATGAACACCGCGTTACCGGGGTGGTAATGGCGGGTATGAAAATCGCGCAGCGCGGCATGGGTCAAATCAGGGATCGCAAGCGGCTCGCCGCCGCTGTTATGGCGATAGACCGTATCGGGAAACATTGCCGCGTGCAGATGGTGATAAAGCTGCGCGAGTGGCGCACTCATGGCGCCCTTCATTTCGTTGTACACCACACCGTGGAACTCGAGCGGCAGGCCGTCGGTCGCGCCCTCCTCGCTCAGTTCCAGACGCCAGCCTTCCTGCGCAAAATCGAGCGGATGCAGATTCGGAAAAAACACCGCGTCGAGATAGACCTTGAGCAGATTGTCGAAATCCTTACGGTTCTGGGTGGCGAACGGATAAGCAGTGCTGTCGCTGCCGGTGAAGGCATTCATGAAGGTATTCAAAGACCGGCGCAGCATCATGAAGAACGGATCGCGCACCGGATAACGCTGACTGCCGCACAGCGTGGTGTGCTCGAGGATATGGGCCGCGCCGCTCGAATCCTGCGGCAAGGTCGGCAATACGACCATGAAGGCGTTGTTGCTGTCGTTGCAGGCGAAATGCAGGTGACGGGCGCCACTGGCGGCATGCTGATACTGGCGCAGTTGTATGCCCAGCGAGCTTATTTCGGTGGTGGCCGTCAATTCAAATTCTGGTTTGGACATCGTTCTGTGGTTCACTCAAGGTTTGACGGGCGTGACATCGATACGTGTCAGCGCTGCGCGCAGTTCAGTCAGGGACGCAATCTCAGCGTGCGGTCGCGCATAGTCCTCCGGCCACGGTTCGCCATCACGGTTCAACCACACACTGGCCAACTCCGCACGCCGCGCGCCCTCGATATCGTACAGGGGCTGATCGCCAACGTGCACCGCGCGCGCCGCTGTCACCCCGGCACGCGCCAGCGCCACGTCGAACATACGCCGATCGGGCTTCTGTACACCGGCCTCGGCCGGCGAAATACAAAAAGCGAAATAGGTGCTGACCCCGGCGACTTCAAGGTCGGCATTACCATTGGTGAGGGCGACCAGGGTGTAATCGCGCGCCAGATCGGATAACACCGGCACCACATCGTCGTACAGACTCACCACACTGCGCTCGCGCACGAACAGCGCGATGCCGGGCTCGGCCAGCGCCGGGTCATAGCCAAAAGCCGCCAGTTGCTCGCGCAGTGCGAGCAGGCGCAAGGCGGTGAAATCGTGGGCGACCTCGGGATGCGCGGTGGCCAGCTCCCAACGCCAGCGGCGCAACGATTCATTACTGTGTTCGGCCGCCAGGCGCGGCGCGTGCTCGACTATCCACTCATGCTGCAATTGTTCAGCGCGTAGCAAAGCCGGACGCGCATCCCACAGGGTGTCATCGAGATCGAAGGTGATCACTTCAAACATCGTTGCCGCTCTTAAATGATGGGCGTTGCGCGTGGCAGACGCAGGCTATACTTGCGCACCGGCCGGGAGGAGGAACCGTCAATGCCATCGTTCGATGTCGTATCCGAAGTTGATAAACATGAACTTTCCAACGCTGTCGACCAGGCCAATCGAGAAGTCGGACAACGCTTCGATTTCAAGGGCAGTAAAGCACGGGTCGAGCGCGACGAGTACAAGTTGACCATCATCGCCGATGGCGAGTTTCAAGCCAAGCAACTGCTTGAGATCCTGCAAACGCGACTGGCCAAACGCGGCATCGATATCGATTGTCTGGAAGTGGGCGACTTCGCGTCCAATGTCGCCGAGACGCGTCTGCCGGTCACGGTGCGCGAGGGTGTTGATGCCGACACCGGCCGCAAGCTCAACAAACTCATCAAAGACAGCAAAATCAAGGTCACCTCGCAGATGCAGCAGAATCAATTGCGGGTGACCGGCAAGAATCGCGACGATTTGCAGGCGGTGATAGCGCTGGTCAGAAACGCCAAACTCGGCGTGCCCTTTCAGTTCACCAATTTTCGCGACTGAGGCACGACCATGCAGCAGAGTGAACAGCGCTTTCGATGTCCCTACTGCGGCGAGCGGATCAGCGTGCTGGTCGATCACTCGGAACTGCAGCAGGATTACATTGAGGATTGTGAGGTTTGCTGCCGGCCCATCGTGCTGACGGTGCAGATAGCAGAGCACTCCCGTGTGCATCTGGTGGCGCGCCGTGGCGACGACTGAAACCCTCTTGAACGACACGCCGAGGTCACTGTGAGTGTCACTGAATTGTCATTGCTGTTCGGTGGCGCGCTGGTCATCGGATTATGGTGGTGGAGCATGCAGGCCCATGACCGCGTAGATTTCATCAGTCGTGAGGTTTGTAAGGATCTCAACGTCCAGCGCCTTGACGAAGCGGTGTCGTTGCGGCGCGTGGGGTTTGCGCGCAGCGAGCACGGCCTCAATCTCGAGCGGGTGTTCCGTTTCGAATTCAGTGTCAACGGCGCGGACCGGCGCTTGGGCGAGATTTGCCTGCATGGCGAGATGCCGCGCTGGGTGCATCTCAGCCACCCCGACGGCGACATTCATATCGATTTATCGTCGCGCGGCTGAGGCGCGCAGTCACTTTTCAGCAGACGGTCAATCGCCCTCGCCGCGCCGGAGTTTATCCGCCAGTTCGTTGATCAGCGCCTGATCGTGCGCCTTGGCGGCAGCGCGCACGGCCTGCGCGCGTTGCTTGATGCGGTCGAGATGGGCTCGCTGATTAGCGAGAATGCCGCGCTGCGCATCGCTGTTCTCGACCGCATTCTGTTCCTCCAACCACTCGTTCAATTCACTCTTGAGATCAGCCCGCACCCGCTCCTCGTGAACACGATGGGCGGCCAGGTCGCCGGCCGAGGCCACCGCTGCGGCCTGCGCGTCGGCCTGCGCCCGTTCGCTGGCGGCGATCTGCTCGGCGAGATGGAGAGCCTGTGCTTCCAGTGCCCGCATTTCAGACTCGTCCACGCGACCGTCATTGCTGGCGACGCGTTTGAGGTCAGCGATTTCCGTTTCGATTTCGCGCTGCTGCTGCACCGCGGCGTGCTTTTCACGCTGCGCCAGTTCGAGTGCCAGTCGCAGGCGACGCGCGTCAGTTTCCAGGCGCTCGCGCTCGAAACGCATTTCCGCCTCTTCCTGCATGCGTTTGCGTGCATGGGCGTCCTTGAATTCAGACACGATCTGCTCGGCTTCGGCGGCCGCGGCACGGCGCGCAGCCTCGGCCGCTTCGCGCTCGCGGCGTGCGCGCTCGAGTTCGGCGGCATTTCGCGCCAGTTCTTCTTCGAGCTGGCGACGCTCGGTCTGCACCTTGTGACGCAATTCCTCGCGCAGTTTGCCTTCCAGCGCGAGTTGCTGCTGTTCGCGCATCTCCGCTTCGCGGGCGCTGGCCTGCTGTACTTCTTCGAGTCGGCGCTGATAATCACGCGCTTCGGCGAGCCGCACGCGCGACTCTTCGGCCTGCACACGCACCCGTTCCTGTTCTTCACGTAGACGCACTTCGGCGTCGGCTTTCTGGCCTTGCAGGCGCTTGAGCTCCTCAGCCTGCCAGGCGTAGCTCTCACGCAGCTTGCGTTCCTCTTCCTGCAAGCGGCGCTCCATCTCGGCGCGCACCTGTTCGACCCGTTCACGCTGCGCCTCGCGTTCGGCCTGGACAGCAGCGTCGGCCTCGGCCTTGGCACGTTCAATCTCGGCCTTGATGCGTTGGGCTTCAGCGAGCTCGCGGCGGGCCGCCTCGGCCAGCGCGGCTTGTGCCTCCGCCTTGGCTCGCGCCAGTTCCTCGCGCACCCGCTGGGCTTCGGCCGCCTCGCGTTGAGCGGCCTCGGCGACGGCTTCCGCAGCGGCGGTGCGCGCGGCTTCGAGCTCGGCTTTGAGCCGCTCAGCCTCGGCCATTTCACGATTGGC
>CAMCBY010000134.1 GCA_945873015.1 Klebsiella pneumoniae | reverse complement strand
TGCTGAACGGTCGTAATCTTTTCAGCTTCTTCATCAGGAATTTCAGTTTTGAATTCCTCTTCCAGCGCCATTACCAGTTCGACCGTGTCAAGCGAGTCCGCACCCAAATCATCAACAAATGATGCTTCGTTTGTGACCTCTTCTTCTTTGACCCCTAATTGCTCGACGACGATCTTCTTGACACGTTCTTCAACGCTGCTCATCGCTTGAAGTTCCTCCCAATGATGGTGCCGCCGTGATTGCGGCGCATGCTAGTTTAGTGAAAACCGACCAAACTGCAAGCAAACGTTGTGCGTTTGTCTGCAGTAACCCTTTGAAATCAACTTTAAAAACATCAGAAACTTGTGTAGCCCAATGCGCCTTGCGGGTCCGCCCCTGACGGAGCCTCACTGCGGCGATTATGTCAGGCCATATACATCCCGCCATTGACGTGGATCGTCTCACCGGTGATATAAGCGGCCAACGGTGAGGCCAGAAAACTGACCACCGCCGCCACTTCGGCGGCCGATCCCATCCGCCCCATCGGGATCTGGCCGAGCGCGGCATCGCGTTGGCTATCGGTCAGCTTGCGCGTCATGTCGGTATCGATCAATCCCGGCGCTACCGCGTTGACGGTAATGTTGCGACTCGCCACTTCCAGCGCCATCGATTTGGTAAAGCCGACCACGCCGGCCTTGGCCGCGGCATAGTTGGCCTGCCCGGCATTACCGGCGGCACCGATCACCGAGGTGATGTTGATGATGCGACCAAAACGCGCTTTGAGCATGGTGCGCACACAGCGCCGGCTCAACGAAAACACCGCGCTCAGGTTGGCCGCGATCACTGCATCCCATTCGTCATCTTTCATGCGCAACAACAGGTTGTCGCGCGTGATCCCGGCGTTATTGACCAGCACGGCAGGATTCAATTGGCGCTCATCCAGTGCCGCGAAGAACGCATCGATCGAGGCCCGCTCGAGCACATTCAATTCCAGACAGGCGCGTAACGCGCCGCTCGCGCCAAGCGCGGCTTCGATTGCAGCCAGGCCCGCACTCGAAGTGGCGGTGCCAACGATCTCAAAACCATCGCTCGCCAGTTGCTGGGCAATGGCTAGGCCAATGCCGCGGCTTGCGCCGGTCACCAGGGCGATATGTTTGCTGCTCATGACAGTTCGTTCCGAGCGAGTGCAATAAAGTCGCGCAGTCCGGCCGGCTCGTTCAAGGCCACGGTCTGTGGGTTTTTGTCGATGCGCTTGATGAGCGGCGCGAGGACCTTGCCAGGACCACATTCCCCGATATGGCTGACGCCGGCTCGTACGAACTGCTCGATGGTCTCAATCCAGCGCACCGGCGAATAGAGCTGTCGAATCAGCGCATCGCGGATCGCTGCAGCATCGTCGTGGCTGGCAACGTCGACATTATGCAGCACAGCGATACGTGGCGTCTCGAATTTGATGTCAGCGAGACGCTGTGCGAATTCTTCGGCTGCCGGTGACATCAATGCGCAGTGCGCCGGCACACTGACCTGCAGCTTCATGGCACGTTTGGCACCGCGGGCGCTGGCCAGCGCACAGGCGCGATCGACGGCGTCACTGCTGCCGGCTATCACTATCTGGCCGGGCGCATTGAGATTGGCGCAAGAACACACGCCACCCGTTGCGGCAGCTTCGGCGCAAGCCAGTTCCAGCGGCTCGAGGTCAAGGCCGAGAATCGCCGCCATTGCGCCCTGCCCGGCTGGTACGGCTTCCTGCATGAGGCGCCCCCGTTCGGCGACCAGCGATACGGCGCTGGCGAAATCGAGCGCTCCGGCGCAGACCAGTGCTGAGTATTCACCAAAGCTATGGCCGGCCATCACGCTCGGCAGCGGGCCGCCGTGATTGACCCAGATGTCCCAGGTCGCAACGCTTGCTGCGAGCAACGCGGGTTGGGTGTTCTGAGTGCGATTGAGTTCGTCTTCGGGACCGTCGTTGACCAGTTTCCACAGGTCAAATCCAAGCACTTCACTCGCGACCTCGTAGCGTGCGCGCACTTCGCCAAATTCCGCGGCCAGCGCGGTGACCATGCCCACGCTCTGTGAGCCTTGACCTGGAAAGACAAAACCGAGTTGCGCAGCGCGATGGGGTTGGTTCATGTCGAATCACTACCGGCAAGCAATTCTTCGAGCAGATGGCTGATGCGTTCGGGCACGGCCTTTTCGGTTTCCAGCACCGCGACATCAATGGCATGCGCAAACGAGAAGGCATCGGCGCTGCCGTGACTCTTGATCACGATGCCACGCAGACCGACCAGACTTGCGCCATTGTAATTGCGTGGGTCGGCACGATCACGGAGGGCCTGCAAGGCGGGGCGTGCGAACAGTGCGCCGAGTTTGGAGAAGATACTGCGTTTGAATTCTTCGCGTGCAATGTCGCCAAGCATGCGTGCCACGCCTTCGCTGGCCTTGAGTGCCACGTTGCCGACAAAACCGTCGCACACGATGACATCGACCTTGCCAGCAAAGATGCCGTCGCCTTCGACGAAACCTACATAATTGAGCGGGCTTTTTTCCAGCAACAAAGCGGTCTGTTTGACGCGATCGTTACCTTTGATTTCTTCTTCGCCGATGTTGAGCAGCGCCACCGACGGATTGTGGCGATTGTCGACCGCTTCGGCGAGGACCGCGCCCATGACCGCAAAACGAAACAACTCTTCTGACGTCGAATCGACATTCGCGCCGAGGTCGAGCACGTGGGTGGTCTTCAGCTTGCCGGGCAGCGTCGCGCAGATCGCGGGGCGGTCGATGCCGGGCAAGGTCTTTAACACGAAGCGTGCGATCGCCATCAGGGCGCCGGTATTGCCGGCACTGACACAGGCCATCGCGCGACCATCCTTGACCTGGTCGATGGCTTTGCGCATTGACGATTCGCGTTTGCCGCGCAGCGCCGACGATGGGCGCTCGTGCATCTCAACCACTTGTGGGGCGTGTTCGATGCTGACCCGCGCGTGGCCAGTCAGACCGTTGCTGGCCATCGCCTGCAGCAGGGTTGCCTCGTCACCCACCAACACCAGTTCCAGACTGGCGTGGCGAGCGAGCGCCTGCGCGGCCGCAGCCACGGTTACCACCGGGCCGTGATCACCGCCCATGGCATCGATTGCGATGCGTATCGTCACAGCAGGACGCGGATGTCTTTCAGTTCGAGGATGAAATGAGGTGGCAGCAGCGGCTGTTGGTTCGACATCCGGCGAAGGACATCGAACCACTGGCCGGACAACTTATTCCTTGTCCGCCAGAACCTTCTTGCCGCGATAGTAACCATCGGGGCTGATGTGATGACGCAGATGCGTTTCGCCGGTGGTCGGTTCTTCCGACAGGGCCGGATTCGTCAGTCGGTCGTGGGAACGACGCATGCCCCGACTGGAAGGGGTCGGTTTGTTCTGTTGGACTGCCATGATGCACTCTCCGCTTCAAAAAAATCGGTCTACTTCATTCTGGTTCGCGCGACTTGAGCAAATCCGCCAAGCCCGCAAATGGCTGCTTGCGATCATGACTGATCTCGGCTGCCGCGACACTCTCGCCTGCCGGGCAGTCCTTAAGCGCATGCAATGGCGCAAACGGACAACTCAACAGGACTTCGTCCTCGATGACTTCGCGCAATGGCAGCATGCCATCGACGAGTTCCACACTATCCACTTCGCCGTGGTCCTGGGCTGGCGGCGCCTTGTCGAAAGCCACCAACTCCATCGTTACGTTCACCGGCCAGGGCGTCCATTCCAGGCAGCGCTGGCAGCGCGCTTCAAGCGGCGCCGCGATCCGCGCCTCAATCTGGTAGCCGCCGCCGTCCCGATGATGGCAGCGCAACTCGACTTGCGTCTCCCCGGCGACCCGGTAGGGTTCGTCGATCCGCGCGAGGCGTATCGCCGGCAACCCGCCACTCAGCGTGCCGCCACCCGCCGCCAATTGGCGGCATTCGATTTGTTCGGGTAATTCGCTGGCCATGAGGGCGCGGTAGTATAGGCCAAACATCAGCGAGTTAGAACACGAAATTTTATGCCCGCGCAGCCCGCGTCGAATTGCCCCGCTCTTGTACCGCCGCCGCGGCTGGTGCTTGCCTCATCATCGCCCTACCGGCGAGCGCTGCTCGAGCGCTTCGGCGCGCCGTTTGTCAGCCACGCCCCCGACCTCGACGAATCTGCACACGCTGGTGAATCGCCCTGGCATCTGGTGCGACGTCTCGCCCTTGCCAAGGCGCTGGCATTGACTCACATCCACCCGCAGGCACTTATCATCGGCAGCGATCAAGTGGCGGTGATCGATGGATGTGCGTTGGGCAAACCCGGCTCCGAGCAGAACGCGATCGCGCAACTTCAGCAAGCGTCGGGGCGCGCCGTACGCTTCCTCACCAGCCTGTGTCTGCTTGATGTCGGGCGCGGCAGTCACGAACTCGCGGTCATTGCAAGTGATGTGCGGTTTCGCCGCCTCAGCCTTCAGCAAATCGAGAACTACGTGCGACGCGAACGGCCCCTTGATTGTGCCGGTAGCTTCAAATGCGAAGGTTTGGGCATCGCACTGTTCGAGGCTGTCAGTGCGGACGATCCGACCGCGCTCATCGGCCTGCCGCTGATAGCCCTGGCAGCGATGCTGTCCCGCGCCGGCTTCGATGTGCTGGCAGATTCACCATGACCAGCCGCGGGTACTGAGCAATTCACTCAGCATCGACACCCCGCTGCGTTTCAGCAAACCCTCGACCGAATAGTCACGGGGCGTGAAATCAACGATTTTCTCGGCTTTGATGACATCGCGGGCAACCATGCCGGTCGAGCCGAATTCATCGACCAGCCCAAGTTCCAACGCCTGTGTACCCGTCCACACCAGGCCTGAGAATATGTTGGGATCGTCACTCAACTTGTCGCGGCGCTTTTTCTTGACGGTGTTGATGAACTGCTGGTGGATGTCGCCCAGCAGTTTCTGTACGTGCTCGACATGGGTCTCGTCGAGATTTGAGAACGGGTCGAGAAAACCTTTGTTCGCGCCGGCCGTGAACAGGCGACGCTCGACGCCAAGCTTCTGCATGGTATCGACGAATCCAAAACCGTCCATGCGCACCCCGATGGAGCCGACCAGACTGCCCTTGTCGGCGTAAATCTTGTCGGCAGCTGCGGCCACGTAATAACCGCCCGAGGCGCACATGTCCTCGACCACGGCATAAAGCGGGATGTCCGGGTATTTTTCGCGCAGGCGAAAGATCTCGTCATTGATATAGCCGGCCTGTACCGGGCTGCCGCCGGGACTGTTGATGCGCAGAACCACTCCAGCGGTCGAGGTGTTCTCGAATGCTGCGCGCAGACCCGCAACGATATTGTCTGCGCTGGCTTCGTTGCCGTGCGCGATGACGCCCTGCAGGTCGACCAGCGCGGTGACCTTGCCGCCGCCCATCGTGGTCAGATTCCAATCGGACGGCAGCGACAACATCATGAACACCGTGACGTACAGCACCGCCAGCAATTTGAAGAAGATGCCCCAGCGTCGGGCAGCGCGCTGCTCGCGCAAAAACTCGAAGGACATGCGCTCAAACAAACGCCCCTCAAGCTCGGTCGACGCTTGCTTGTCAGCCGTTTTCGGCGGCGGGTCTTGATCCGGTTGGTCCCAGCCCATGACGGCGTGCTCCTGCTTAAGATGATGTGGTGTCGTTGAGCCGCGCGACGGCGGCAGGAAGTTCCGCCAGGGCGTCAATGACGATCGCCGGGTTGAGCGCCACCAGGCGCTGACGCGGGTGCGCGCCGTAGGTCACCGCCGCCGCGTGGGTTCGCGCCGCCTCGGCCATGCGCAGATCAAATTCAGTATCGCCGACCATCAGTGCCTGTTCGGGCGTGACATCGAGGTCCCACAGGATGTCACGCAACATCGCCGGGTCGGGTTTGGGCGCAGATTCTTCGCCGCAGCGGGTCGTGGCGAAAAACTCGCCCACGCCGCTTTCATGCAAGGCATGGTCGAGACCGCGCCGGCTCTTGCCGGTGGCGATGGCAAGCAGGTAGCCCGCCGCGGTGAGGCTGGTCAACGTCGCCTGAGCGTCTTCAAACAGCGGGCTCGGGATAGCATGCAGCAGCGCGTAATGCTGCCGGTAATCATTGACGATGATACTCCGTTGTTCGGCGGGCAAGCCCGGCGCGAGGCGCATGACGGCCACGGCTAGATCCAGGCCGATAATGTCGCGCACCGCCGCATTGGGCGGCACCGCCACACCAGCGGCGGCAAACGCGTGCTGCATGGCCGTAACGATACGCGCCTCGGAATCCATCAAGGTGCCGTCCCAATCGAACACCACCAGTTTAATCATGGGGCGCTGCGCAGCCCGCTCAGCAGTTGCTCCAGCTCCGCCGGCAACGGTGCCTCGACCGCAATCGGGCCTGTCGCGGTATCGAAGCCTATCGAGGCGGCGTGCAGAAACAGGCGTTTCAGGCCACGGCTCGCCATTTCACGATTAAAATCGTCGTCGCCGTAATGGCGGTCACCCGCCACCGAATGGCCGATATGCTGAGCGTGAGCGCGGATCTGATGCATGCGCCCTGTCACCAGACGTAATCCAACCAGCGAATGAGGACCTGCCGCTTCGACCTGTTCGACCAGGGTCTGTGAGGCTTTGCCTTCGGACTTGACCCGCGCGCGTTTCTCAGCCCCCTGCGCGCGACTTGATTCGAGCGCCGCGCTAATGGAGGTGAGCCCGGACGGCAGCCGGCCGCGCATGAGAGCGACATAACGTTTCTCCATCTGCCGCTCGCGGATCTCTTCGTGCAAACCGCGCAGCACATCGACCTGTTTGGTCAGGATCAGGCAGCCCGACGTATCCCGGTCCAGTCGATGCGCCAGATCGAGTCGTGCGACTTGCGGCCGCAAGCGCCGCGCGACTTCGATGACGCCATAGCCGACCCCCGTGCCGCCGTGACAGGCGAGACCAGCAGGTTTATCGACGATAAGGAAATGCTCGTTCTCGAACAAAATCGCCGCTTCGAGCTGGGCAAGGCGCGATTCGGGAATATGCAATTCGCCCGGCACATTCGCCACCACGGGCGGAATGCGCAGCACGTCGCCGTTCACCAGCCGATAGTCGGGTTTGCAGCGCCCACCGTTGACCCGCACCTGGCCACTGCGCAGCAGTTTGTATACCAGGCTCTTCGGCGCTGGTTTCAGCAGCAGCAGCAGGTAGTTATCGATGCGTCGCCCGGCATGTTCCTGGCTGACGGTCTCGGCGCGCACGGCCGTGCGCGCAGCGCTTGATGCATGGTCGGTTTCGTGATTGCTGAGCACGCTCAAGATTGTTATAGTCCATGCTGATTTTCGCGCCTTCGGGCTGCGAATTTTAAAAGCGGAAATGCCCTACACGATGGGAAGTTACGGCTGGGCTTCGAAGTATTTCAGCAATCCCGTCAGACGTTCTGCCCGCACGCATAGTTTCGCATTTGCGGGGGCATATCGGTAGCAGTCAGCGTTTATCTGGTTCGAAACGTTGTTCCAACACCGGGCTGACCGGGTCATCCCATGCGGGCTCCGCGCAACGGCGGCCGTGGCGACAAACTCCACGTGCAGTGTATTAATCGAGGTCGGTTTCAGGCAGTCATGCCGACACCGGCTGGGGTTCGCCAGTGTTTGGCGACGTCCGAGCACACAAGTGCCGGAACTTTGCGGTTCCACTCGTACGCCTCTCGCTGAAGCCCCGTTACGGGACTTTTTACAATGAAAAGAATGCTGGTCAACGCGACCCAGCCTGAAGAGCTGCGCGTTGCATTGGTCGATGGGCAACAACTCTACGACCTCGACATCGAAGCAACGGGCCGGGAACAGAAGAAATCCAACATATATAAAGCGAAGATCATCCGCATCGAGCCCAGTCTCGAGGCGGCCTTCGTCGACTATGGCGCACAGCGGCATGGTTTCCTGCCCCTGAAAGAAATCTCCCGCTCCTACTTCAAGGATAAGGGCAAGGGCACCGGCAGCAACGGCGGCCGCGTCAACATCAAAGACGTCTTGTCTGAAGGCCAGGAACTGGTCGTGCAGGTCGAGAAGGAAGAACGCGGCAACAAAGGCGCCGCGCTGACGACCTTTATCAGCCTGGCAGGTCGTTATCTGGTGGCGATGCCGAACAATCCGCGCGCCGGCGGGGTCTCCCGTCAGATTGAAGGGGATGACCGCGACGAGGCCCGCGAGGCCATGTCGGGGCTCGAGATTCCGGAAAACATGGGGCTCATCCTGCGTACTGCCGGCGTCGGCAAGTCGACCGAAGAGCTGCAGTGGGATCTCGATTACCTCATGCAGTTGTGGAAGGCGATTGCCGAGGCCTCCGAAAGCCGCAAGGCGCCATTCCTGATCTTTCAGGACCGCAACGTCATCATTCGTGCCGTGCGCGACTATCTGCGCAACGACATCGCCGAGATTCTGGTCGACGACCGCAAGCTTTTTGAGCAGGCCCAGGAGTTCATGCAGCAGGTCATGCCGCAGAACATCGGCAAGCTCAAGCTCTACGAGGACAGCGTGCCGCTGTTCACGCGCTACCAGATTGAAGGCCAGATCGAGACCGCCTTTGCCCGCTCCGTGCGGCTGCCGAGCGGCGGTTCTATTGTCATTGAGCCGACCGAAGCGCTGATCACCATCGATATCAACTCCTCCAAGGCCACCCAGGGCGGCGATATCGAGGAAACCGCGACCCGCACCAATCTGGAAGCGGCCCAGGAGATCGGTCGGCAGATGCGTCTGCGCGATCTCGGCGGTCTGATCGTGATCGATTTTATCGATATGCAGTCGGCCAAGAACCAACGTGCGGTCGAGAATATCCTGCGCGACGCGGTCGCTGCCGACAGGGCACGGGTCCAGATCGGACGCATTTCGCGTTTTGGTCTGTTGGAAATGTCGCGCCAGCGCCTGCGCCCGTCGCTGACCGAATTCAGCCACGAGATGTGCCCACGTTGTGACGGTGTCGGCACCATTCGCAGCGTCCGTTCAACCGCCTTGGGCG
>CAMCBY010000133.1 GCA_945873015.1 Klebsiella pneumoniae | reverse complement strand
GGACGCTTCAGTCTGGATGACGTGATGCAGGCCCTCGAGCACAAACTCGTCAGCCGCCATCCCCATGTGTTTGGCGATACCGAGGTGACGGACGCATCTGAGGTGGCGCTGGCCTGGGAGGCGCGCAAGGCGCGCGAGCGCAGTGTGGGCGGTATGGTCAGTGAACTTGATGATGTGCCGCTGTCGCTGCCGGCGCTCAGCCGCGCGCGCAAGTTGCAGAAGCGCGCGGCGCGGGTCGGCTTTGATTGGCCTGATGTTTCGGGGCCGTGGGCCAAGGTGCGCGAGGAGAGCGACGAGCTGGCGCAGGCCGCCGCAGGCAACGACAAGCTTGAAATCGAGGCCGAACTTGGCGACTTGTTGTTCGCCGTGGTCAATCTGGCGCGTCACCTCGATACCGATCCGGAAGCGGCGCTGCGCGCCGCCAATCACAAATTTGAACGTCGCTTCCGCCATATCGAGGACCGCGTGGCCGCGCGTGGTCTGACGCTGGAAAAGTGTGACCTGACGTCGCTGGATGAGTTGTGGGATGAGGCTAAGCGCGCGGGCCTGTAGCTGTCGTCGAGCGCAAAAAAAACGGGTGCCGTAGCACCCGTAATGGACCAAAGGGAGGATTGCGAAGGGAGGTCGTCCTTCGCGTAATCAGGTCTTTGCACGGCGCGTGCCAAGTCTCCTTGAGCCGAATCGGATGCAGTTCGGCCGCTGTGAACGGCGGATGACCGAGATTCTCAGGGCGGAAAGTGGCGTTTCGTCGCGACGGGTTTCTGGCAGTGACGGCAGCGGCACCGGAATCTGGCGCCCGCAAGTGACGATGTCACGACGCCAAACCAACCCGCAGCGCGCTTGAGCGCGGCCTCAGCGGTCCCGTTTGACGATGAAGTCGGCGATCATGGCCAAGGTTTCGCCGCCTGCGCCCAGCGGTGCCAGATTGGCAATCGCTTCTTCACACAGGCGCCGTGCGGTGGCCTTGGCTTCGTCCATCCCGAGCAGATTGGGGTAGGTGGGTTTGTCGCGGTCAGCGTCGGAGCCCTGCGGTTTGCCGATGACTTCGGTCGCGCCCTCAACGTCGAGGATGTCGTCCTGCACCTGGAAGGCGAGGCCGATGCAGGTTGCGTAACGCTCGAGCTGCTGGTCGAGAGCGGCGTCGCGATTGTCGCTCGCGAGCAGGCCGAGTTTGACGCTGGCGCGGATCAGGGCGCCGGTCTTGTGTTTGTGCATGTTCTCGAGCTCAGCGAGCGTCAGCTTTTTGCCGACCGCCGCGAGATCGAGCGCCTGACCGCCGGCCATTCCCAGCGAACCGCTGGCCTGCGCCAGTACCTGCACCATGCCGAGCCGACAGGCATCACTGAGGCTGTGGGCACTGACGTGCAGCAAGGATTCAAACGCCAGCGCCTGCAATGCGTCACCGGCCAATATCGCGGTCGCTTCGTCGAACTGGCGGTGGCAGGTCGGCCGGCCGCGACGCAGGTCGTCGTCGTCCATGGCCGGCAGGTCGTCGTGAATCAAGGAATAGGCGTGAATCAATTCGACCGCGACTGCAGACGGGTCGAGCACCTCCAGCCCGACACCGAGGGCTGCGCCTGTGGCGTAGGTCAAAACCGGACGAATGCGCTTGCCGGGCGCCAGCACGGCATAACGCATGGCTTCGTGCAGACGGTTCGGGGCGAGGTCCGCGCGCGGCAGGAAACGGTCCAGGGCATCGTTCGCGCGCGCTACCAGCGGCGCGATGCGTTGTTCGAGGGTAGTCACAGGATGCTCAGCTTTCGTCAGGAAGTGCGAAGTCCTGCAGGGACTCCTGGTTATTGTCAGCGGCCAGTTTCAGCACCTTCTGCTCGGCGGCGCGCAGGGCGCGCTGACAGGTGCGGGCCAATTGCATGCCGCGTTCGAATTGTTTGATGGAGTCTTCCAGCGAGAACTCGCCTTGTTCCATTTTCTCGACCAGCGATTCGAGTTCGCCCATCGCCGCTTCGAAATCGATGGCTTTTTCCACTGGCTCTTTGTTTGCCACGCGCTCGCCCCGTTTAATCGCTCGCGGCTAGTCGCGGGCACTTGATTGCAAGAGGCGGCGACTCTACTGAGGCCGCCCCGGCGGGTCAACGTCGCAACGGCTTGACGCTCGCGACGGCAGACATTTAGACTCAGTCCAAGTTTAGACTTAGTCTAAATTTGGCTTAACCATAACAAGCTCACCAAAGATTCTTCTACGAGGAGGACTCCTGTCATGTCACTCAAAGGCTCCAAGACCGAAGGCAACCTGAAGGCCGCGTTCGCCGGCGAATCGCAGGCCAACCGTCGATACCTGTATTTCGCACAGAAGGCTGACGTCGAAGGTTACAACGATGTCTCCGCTGTGTTCCGTTCCACCGCCGAAGGCGAGACTGGCCACGCCCACGGCCACCTGGAATATCTCGAAGCGGTCGGCGACCCGGCCACCGGCAAGCCGATAGGCAGCACCTCGCTGAACCTGCAGGCCGCCATCGCGGGTGAAACCCATGAGTACTCGGATATGTATCCGGGCATGGCCAAGACCGCACGCGACGAAGGCTTCGACGAAATCGCCGATTGGTTTGAGACCTTGGCCAAAGCCGAGCGCTCCCATGCCAATCGTTTCCAGAAGGCGCTCGATTCGCTGGGTTGATGATCTGCGGGTAACCGCCGAGGCAGAAGCCGGGCCCGCGCCCGGCTTCTTTTTCTGAAGAGTCATGAAGCAGGTTCAAGACATGAACGATCGCACCGGCGAACGTCGCGAAGGATCCCTGGACGCTCCGACCCGACATCCTATTCCGTGGCAGGACGCCGAGTTCTACAACGAAGCGGCGCTCGAAAAGGAGCTGGAGCGGGTCTACGACATCTGCCACGGCTGTCGCCGCTGTGTCAGTTTGTGCAACGCTTTTCCGACCCTTTTCGACCTGGTCGACAATTCCAGCACGATGGAAGTCGATGGTATCG
This sequence comes from Klebsiella pneumoniae, assembly GCA_945873015.1. Taxonomy (GTDB): domain Bacteria; phylum Pseudomonadota; class Gammaproteobacteria; genus JADJYF01. The sequence continues at coordinate 6,041 of CAMCBY010000133.1, read as the reverse complement.
CCAAGGCCGATTACGGCAAGGTCGTCGATCAGTGCTACCTGTGCGATCTGTGTTACATGACCAAGTGTCCCTACGTGCCGCCGCACGAGTGGAACGTGGATTTCCCCCATCTCATGCTGCGCGCCAAGGCCGTCAAGTTCAAAAAGGAAGGGGCGACGCTGCGCGACAAAGTGCTGACCTCGACCGATCTGGTCGGCTCGCTGGCCGGCATTCCGGTGGTGGCGGAAGTGGTCAACGCGGTCAACGCCAATGGCGCGGCGCGCAAACTCATGCAAAGTGCCATCGGTGTGCATGCCGAGGCGCCCTTGCCCAAGTTTCACAGCAACAATGCGCGCAAGGTGCTGGCCAAACGCCCGGCGGCCACACAGACCGACGACCGCATTGCGCTGTATCTGACCTGTTACGGCAATCGTAATGCGCCGCAGACCGTCGCCGACATGGTGGCGGTGTTCGAGCACAACGGCGTGGCGGTTGAACTGCTCGAAAAGGAAGTGTGCTGCGGCATGCCGAAACTCGAGCTTGGCGACCTGGAATCCGTCGCCAAAAACAAAGACATCAATATCCCGCCGCTGTTGAAACTCACGGAGCGGGGCCTGCGCATCACCGCGCCTATCCCGAGTTGTGTGCTGATGTATCGCCAGGAACTGCCGCTGATGTTCCCCGACGACGAGCGCGTGCAGAAAGTACGCGCGGCGTTTGTTGACCCCTACGAATACCTCATGGCGCGCCATCGTGCCGGCAAACTGCGCACCGATTTCAAGAGCGGCATCGGCAAGGTGGCCTGGCACGCGCCCTGTCATCAGCGCGTGCAGAACATTGGCCAGAAGACCCGCGAGATGCTTGAACTCGTGCCGGGCACCGAGGTGCTGGTCATCGACCGTTGTTCCGGCCACGACGGCACCTATGCGGTCAAGGAGGAAAATTATGCCTTCGCCCAGAAGATCTGCCGTCCCATCGTCAAACGTATCAGTGAAGGCAAGGTCGATCATTACGTCAGTGACTGCCCGATGGCGGGCGAGCTGATTGAGCACGGCGTCAGTAATGGCAGCCACGCGACGTCGGCCTTCACCCTGTTAAAGCTCGCTTATGGAATCTGATCAGCTGCCATGCAAAAACTGACTCGCGCCGACCTGCTCACTCTCGAGGCCTACCACGACCAGCGCGCCGACATGCGTCGCGCGGTGCTTGCGCACAAAGCGCAGCGCAAGGTTTTTATCGGTGCCCATGCCGGCCTCTATTTCGAAGATCGCCTGACTGTGCAATACCAGATCCAGGAAATGCTGCGCGTTGAGCGCATCTATGCCGGTGCCGCCATCGAGGAAGAATTGCAGGCCTATAACCCGCTGATCCCCGACGGCGACAATCTCAAAGCCACCTTCATGCTCGAGTACGAAGATGTCGGCGAGCGTCAGGTCGCGCTGGCGAGCCTGCGTGGCGTCGAGCACCGTGTGTGGCTGGAAGTCGCCGGCCACGGACGGGTGTTCGGCATCGCCGATGAAGACCTCGACCGTGGCGACGAGGACAAGACTTCGGCCGTGCATTTTCTGCGCTTTCAACTCGAGAACGCTGCGATCGCGGCGTTCAAGCACGGCGCTGCGGTGAAATTCGGTATCGACCATTCAGCCTATCAGGCCGAGACCGAGTTGAGCCCGAGCGCGCGCGAGGCCTTGGCCGCCGATTTAAGTTGACCGCGGGGAAGCGTTTCCCCGTAAGCTCGGGCTTTGGCATAATCGCGCCGGTTTTGCCCCACGCCAACGTACGCGCGCCCAGCGCGATGGAACACAAGCCTTGAGCTCACGCTACGACGCCGCGGACATCGAAGTCCTGACCGGTCTTGAACCGGTACGCAAACGGCCCGGGATGTATACCGACACCTCGCGCCCCAATCATCTGGTCCAGGAAGTGGTCGACAACAGTGTCGATGAGGCGATTGCCGGCCACTGTTCACAAATCGAGGTGACGCTGCATACCGATGGCGCAGTGACGGTCGGCGACAACGGCCGCGGCATGCCCGTCGATGAGCATCCCGGTGAAAAGATCAGTGGCGTCGAAGTGGTGCTGACGCGCCTGCATGCCGGCGGCAAGTTCTCGCGCAAGAATTACAAATATTCCGGCGGCCTGCACGGCGTGGGCGTGTCGGTAGTGAACGCGCTGTCGAAAGAACTGGAAGTGCGGGTGCGGCGTGGCGGGCGCGAATACATGATGGCGTTCCGCGGCGGCGAGACCCATAGCTCGCTGAAGGAAGTCGGCACGGTCGGTGCCCGTAATACCGGCACATCGATTCGTTTTCTGCCCGACGAAAAGTATTTCGACACGGTCAAGTTTGCCTTGCCGCGGCTCAAACATCTGCTGCGCGCCAAGGCGGTGTTATGCCCCGGCCTCACCATCAAATTCCACGACGAGGCGACCAGCGAGAAGCTCGAATGGCACTTCGAACACGGTCTGACCAGCTATCTCGCCGAAGCGCTGCAAGGCGCGGAACTGGTGCCGAGCGAACCTTTCACCGGTGATATTGAAGGTCAGCACGAGCATGCGACCTGGGCCTTGCACTGGTGCGCCGATGAATTCGAACTCGTCACCGAGTCCTATGTGAACCTGGTGCCGACGGTGCAGGGCGGCACCCATGTCGCCGGTCTGCGTCAGGGGCTGCTGGAGGCAATGCGCGAGTTCTGCGACAACCGCAATCTGCTGCCGCGTGGCGTCAAGCTCGCGCCGGAAGATGTATTCGAGCGCTGTACTTACATCCTGTCCGTGAAGATGGAGGAACCGCAGTTCTCCGGCCAAACCAAGGAGCGTTTGTCCTCACGCGGCTGCGCGGCCTTTGTCACTGGCGTGGTGCGCGATGCCTTCAGCCTGTGGCTGCACCAGCATGTCGAATCGGGTGAGCGCATCGCCGAAATCGCCATCACCCGTGCGCAGAAGCGTCTGAAAGCCGGCAAAGTGGTGCGCAAGCGCGTCACCGGCAATGGTCCGGCCTTACCGGGCAAGCTCGCCGATTGCTCAGGCCAGGAATTCGAACGCACCGAACTGTTTCTGGTGGAAGGTGATTCGGCTGGTGGCTCGGCCAAACAGGCGCGTGATCGCGAGTTCCAGGCGATTCTGCCCTTGCGCGGCAAGATCCTGAATACCTGGGAAGTCGAATCGGCGCAGGTGCTGGCCTCGAATGAAGTTCACGACATCGCCGTCGCGCTCGGCATCGATCCGGGCGCGCCCGATCTGACCAACCTGCGCTATGGCAAGGTCTGCATCCTCGCCGATGCCGATTCCGACGGGCTGCACATTGCGACCTTGCTGTGCGCGTTGTTCGTCAAACATTTTCGATCACTGGTCGAAGCAGGACGGGTCTATGTGGCGATGCCGCCCTTGTTTCGTATCGATGTCGGCAAAGAAGTGTTCTACGCCCTCGACGAGGACGAGAAGACTGCGGTGATCGAGCGCATCGCCGAAAAGAAAATCAAGGGTAAGGTCAACGTCCAGCGCTTCAAGGGCCTGGGTGAAATGAATCCGCTACAACTGCGCGAGACCACCATGGCCACCGCCACGCGACGTCTGGTGCGCCTCAATATTGATAACCCCGAGGAATGCGAAGCCTTGATGGATATGCTGCTCGCCAAGAAACGCTCCGGCGATCGTCGCGCCTGGCTGGAACGCAAGGGCAACCTTGCCAGCGTCAATTGAGGGCATAGAACACCATGGCCAGCGGCGACGATTCATTTGACCTTGAGCAGATCCCCTTAAGCGAATTCACCGAGCGCGCCTACCTCGATTATTCGATGTATGTGATTCTCGATCGGGCCTTGCCGCACATCGGCGACGGCCTGAAGCCGGTGCAGCGGCGCATCATTTACGCGATGTCCGAACTCGGGCTCGATGCCACCGCCAAGTTCAAGAAGTCGGCGCGCACCGTCGGCGACGTGATCGGCAAGTTCCACCCCCACGGTGATTCGGCCTGCTACGAAGCGATGGTGCTGATGGCACAGCCCTTCAGTTACCGCTACCCGCTGGTCGATGGACAGGGCAACTGGGGCTCGACGGACGATCCGAAATCGTTCGCCGCGATGCGTTACACCGAAGCGAAACTCACGCCCTACGCAGATGTGCTGCTCGGTGAGCTGGCACAAGGTACCGCTGACTGGGTGCCGAATTTTGATGGCACTCTGGATGAACCATCGATACTGCCGGCGCGTCTGCCCAATGTACTTTTGAACGGCACCACCGGTATTGCAGTCGGCATGGCGACTGACATTCCGCCGCATAACCTGCGCGAAGTGGCGCAGGCCTGCATTCACCTGCTCGATGAGCCCAAGGCGACTGTCGCCGACTTGTGCAACATCATTCCGGCGCCCGATTTCCCCGGCGGTGGTGAGATCATCACATCCAAGGCCGACCTGCGTGCCTTGTATGAGACCGGCAACGGCACGGTGCGGCTGCGCGCCAAGTACATCCAGGAAGACGGCAACATCATCGTCACCGCGCTGCCTTATCAGAGCTCGGGCTCGAAGATTCTGGAGCAGATAGCAGCGCAGATGCAGGCCAAGAAACTGCCACTGCTCGAGGACCTGCGTGACGAGTCCTCCCACGAGACGCCGGTGCGGCTGGTGCTGATTCCGCGCTCCAATCGCGTCGATGTCGAATCTCTGATGCAGCATCTGTTCGCGACCACCGATCTGGAACGCAACTACCGGGTCAATCTGAACGTGATCGGCGCCGACGGTCTGCCAGCGGTCTATAACCTGCGCGACCTGTTGACGAACTGGCTGGAGTTCCGCGTCACTACGGTGCGACGTCGCCTGCAGTTCCGTCTGGATAAAGTCCTGGCGCGTCTGCATGTGTTGGAAGGTTATCTGATTGCCTTTCTCAATATCGATGAAGTCATTCATATCATCCGCACCGAGGAGCACCCCAAGGCGGTGTTGATGGCGCGGTTTGCGCTGACCGATGTGCAGGCTGACGCCATTCTCGATCTGCGTTTGCGGCACCTCGCGCGGCTCGAAGAAATGCGCATTCGTGGTGAACAGGGCGAACTCGAAAAAGAGCGCCGCGGACTGGAACAGACGCTCGGTTCGAACAAGCGCCTGCGCAATCTCGTGCGTGATGAGATTGGCGCTGATATGGAGCGTTTTGGCGACGCCCGCCGTTGTGAGGTGATTGAGCGCGTGGCCGCCCAGGCGCTCGCCGAAACCGATCTCATCACCGCTGAGCCGGTGACCGTGGTGCTCTCAAGCAAGGGTTGGGTGCGGGCCGCCAAGGGCCATGATCTCAATGCGCGTGAGTTGAGTTTCCGTAGCGGCGATGAATACCAGGCTGCGGCGCGCGGCAAGAGCAATCAGAACGCGGTGTTCTTCGATTCTACCGGTCGTGCCTATACCTTGCCGGCCCATGGCCTGCCATCGGCGCGTGGCCTCGGTGAACCCTTGTCCGGTCGCCTCACACCGCCGGAAGGAGCGACTTTTGCCGGGGTGGTCATGGCTGGCACACGGCCGTGGGTATTACTCGCGTCCGACCATGGTTATGGTTTCATCGCCGAGGTTGAGGAGTTGATGACCAAAAATCGCGCCGGCAAGGCGGTCTTGAGTCTCGCAAGTGGCGCACGGGTGCTGGCGCCGGTCGCGTTCGACAATCCCGATGAAGAATGGGTGGCGTGTGCGACCAACAGTGGCCACCTGCTGGTCTTTCCGGTCGCCGAGATGCCGCGTATGGCGCGCGGCAAAGGCCAGAAGGTCATGCAGATCCCGAGCAACAAACTGCGTTCACGCGAAGAGGTCATGCAGGCCGTCACGGTGTTGAAGCCCGGCCAGGAGTTGCGCATCTATTCGGGTAATCGGCACCTGACTTTGAAAGACGCCGATCAGCAGCATTACGTGGCTGAACGCGCGCGCCGCGGACTCAAATTGCCGCGTGGATTTCAGCGTGTCGATAGAATCGAGGCGGTGGAGTAGTGTGCTGTCCCGCAATGAATCTTCATAATTCGCTTGCCCTCGAAGCGCGATGCGGCGTTGCTCGTCGTCGCAATAGCGCCGCTATTACTCCTCCTCGCGCCT
>CAMCBY010000132.1 GCA_945873015.1 Klebsiella pneumoniae | reverse complement strand
AGGTGTTGATCGAATCACGCATCGTCATCGCCAACGAAGATTTCTCCAAGAATCTCGGCGTGCGTTTTGGTTACAGCAAGAACGTGTTGCCGGAACGCAGCCAGAATCCGCGTCGTCGTGGTGGCATGGACACCATCGTCGGTGGTGGTCTGGCAGGCGATGTCAATTACAACGAGAACACCGGCTTCCATACCGACGACCTTGAAAACTACATGGTCGATCTGGCGGCGCCGGGTGCAGCAGGCGCGGCCAAACTCGCGGTCGGTAAAATTGGCAGCTACCTGCTGCAACTCGAACTGAGCGCTCTGCAACAGGAAGGCAAGGGCGAAGTGATCTCGGCACCGCGAGTCATCACCGCCAACCAGCACGAGGCGATCATCGAGTCCGGTACGGAAATCCCCTACCTTGAGGCATCGTCCAGCGGCGCGACCGCAGTGTCGTTCAAGAAAGCGGTGCTGAGCCTGAAGGTCACTCCGCAGATCACACCGGATAACCGCCTGATCATGGACTTGGCGGTCAACAAGGACTCGGTGGGGCAGATCTTCTCGGGCATCCCGAGTATCGATACCAACGAATTGAATACCCAGGTGCTGGTCGATGACGGCGACACCGTGGTGCTCGGTGGTATCTTCGAGTCCGAGAACCGCGACGACAAGACCAGCGTGCCGTGGTTCGGCGACCTGCCTTACCTCGGCCGCCTGTTCAAGCGCACCGGCTCGACAGCCAGCAAGCAGGAGCTGCTGGTGTTCGTGACGCCGAAGATCATCAAGGAGACGCTGTCCTTGTCGAAGCGCTGAGTCGCGGTCAACTGTTATGATACGAAGCGGGAGCTCAAGCTCCCGCTTTTTTTTGGCGGAGTGAAATTGGTCATGCCCACACGCATCAAGTGGCGGCACGCCGGCTGAGCAGGCATGGCGGTCGCATCACGCATCTTTCTGATAGGTCCAATGGGCGCTGGCAAGACCACCATCGGCAGCCAACTGGCGCGTATCCTGAAACTCGAATTCCTCGACTGTGATCACGAGCTCGAGCACCGTACGGGCGCCAGCGTTGCGCTGATTTTCGACATCGAGGGCGAGGCTGGCTTCCGCGAACGGGAAACCCGTCTGATTGACGAATTGACCCAGCGCGAGGGCATCGTGCTGGCGACCGGCGGTGGGGCGGTGCTGGCAGCCGACAATCGGCGCTGCCTGAACGAGCGAGGTTTTGTGGTCTATCTCAAAAGTCCGGTCGACAAACTGGTGGAGCGCACCCGCTACGACACCAATCGCCCACTGCTCAAAACCCCCGACCCGGAAGCGACGCTGCGCGCCATTGTCGAGAAGCGTGAGCCGCTTTATCAGGAGATTGCCCACCTCACCATCGACACGGGCAAACTTTCAGTCAAACAAGTGATCAAAAAAATTACGAGCAACCTGCCGTGAGTACCGTGTTGACCGTCGCCTTGGGCGAGCGCAGCTATCCCATCCACATCGGTAGTGGCCTGCTCGACGACAGTGCGCTGTTCGCCTCGCTGGTCAAGGCCGAGCAGGTGATGGTGCTGACCAATGAGGTGATAGCGCCGCTGTATCTGGAACGGGTACGTCGCCATTTCAGCGCGCGCCGCTGCGAAACTCTGGTGCTGCCCGATGGCGAGGCGCACAAGACCCTCGATACTTTCGCGCTGGTGATGGCCTTCATGCTTGAGAAACGTCTTGAGCGCGGCGCCTTGCTGGTGGCGTTGGGCGGCGGCGTGATAGGCGATCTGGGCGGCTTTGCAGCCGCCTGCTATCAGCGCGGTATCGATTTTCTGCAGGTGCCGACCACACTGCTGGCGCAGGTCGATTCTTCGGTAGGCGGTAAAACCGCCGTCAATCACCCGCTCGGCAAGAACATGATCGGAGCCTTTCATCAGCCCATCGCGGTGGTCGCCGACACCGATACGCTGTCGACCCTGCCCGCCCGCGAGCTGCACGCGGGCCTCGCCGAGGTCATCAAATACGGTCTGATTCGAGACCTGCCCTTCTTTGAGTGGCTGGAGTCCCATCTGCCCGCCCTGCTCGCGCGTGAGCCCGCGGCGCTCGCTGAAGCGGTGCGGCGCTCGTGTCAGAACAAAGCAGAAGTGGTGGCCGCCGATGAGCGCGAAACCGGCGAACGCGCGACGCTCAATCTTGGTCATACCTTTGGTCACGCTATCGAGACCGCCAGCGGCTACGGTAACTGGTTGCATGGTGAAGCCGTGGCGGCCGGCATGTGTATGGCGGCCCGTCTGTCGGCGCGCGCCGGCTGGTTGGGTAAAGCTGAACTCGAGCGCACCGTGGCGCTGCTGGCGCGGGCGCAGCTACCGATAGTGCCGCCAGCCGAGATCACCGCCGCGACCTTCCGTGAGCTCATGCTGCATGACAAAAAGAACATCGGCGGACGCATCCGCCTGGTGCTGCTGAAGGGCCTCGGGCAGTCTTGTGTCACCCGCGATTACGATGATGCGCTGCTTGAAGCGGTGCTGCGAGGCGAGCCCGCGCCCTGACGCGGCGCGTATTGGCCCATGATCCATTCCTGTGCCGCCCACCGATGAGCCTCGAACTCGCGCCCTACGCGGTCGATATGCGTCAGTCGCGCGGCCGGCGCGAGGCGGAAGCGCCGCCCGCATGGCGCAGTGAATTCCAGCGCGACCGCGACCGTGTGATCCATTCCTCGGCGTTTCGGCGTCTCGAATACAAGACCCAGGTGTTCGTCAATCACGAAGGCGACATGTTTCGCACGCGCCTCACGCACTCCCTGGAGGTCGCTCAGGTCGCGCGCACCATCGCCCGCGCGTTGGGCGTCAACGAGGATCTGACCGAGGCCATCGCGCTCGCTCACGACCTTGGCCATACACCCTTTGGCCATGCCGGCCAGGCCGCGCTCAATCAGTGCATGCAGCCCTACGGCGGCTTCGAGCACAATCTGCACTCGTTGCGGGTGGTCGATGAACTTGAGCAGCGTTATGCCGCGTTTGACGGCCTGAATCTCCTGTTTGAGACCCGTGAAGGCATTCTCAAGCATTGCAGCGTGGTGCGCGCGGCTAGTCTGGGTGAGCTCGGCGAGCGCTTCATCAAACGTCGCCAGCCGTCGATGGAAGCCCAGATTGCCAATGTCGCCGATGAAATTGCCTATAATCACCACGATATTGATGACGGCCTGCGCTCCGGCATCCTGTCGCTGGAGACTATCTGCGAGCACACCGGCTTTAGCGACGCGCTGGCTGCGAGCCGTCAGGATGCGCCGGGACTGGTCGGCAAGCGCCTGACCTATACCGCGATTCGGCACATGCTCGGCGCTTTTGTCGCCGATCTGATCGACGCGACCCGCGCACGTCTCGCGCAGCATGCGCCGCGCAGCGTCGATGAGGTGCGCGCCGCGGGCGAAGCCCTGGTCGATTTTTCACCGGATACACGCGAGGATCACCTGCGCTTGAAACGCCTGCTCTATCAACGTCTGTACTACCACCCTTCGGTGCAGCGCATTGCTGAGCAGGCCAAAACGCTAGTGAGCGAATTGTTCGACGCGTTCATGCAGGACCCCAGCCTGTTACCGGCGGGTACCCCGCTCGCACCGCAGTCGGACGCGCCATTGCGCGCCCGTGCTGTGAGCGATTACATCGCCGGCATGACCGACAGGTATGCGCAGGCGGAGCACAACCGGGTGTATGGCAGCGCGCCTGCCGGCACCATGCAAGCCTGGCTCAAGGCATGAGCGGAACCCTATAAACAGTGCATGACGTGATTGATGACAGCCAAGCCGGGGCGACGATGCGACCGCCTTACCTGACGACACCGGCAATTCGCCAGCGCCTCGACCTGCTGAGTCACCTACTGGAATTCGGCCATCAGATGGTCGTGGTCCAGGGTGAGGCTGGCAGCGGTCGCAGCCGACTGCTCGGCGCGGTGACCGAACAGGCGCGGCCCAACTGGCGGGTGATTGCGAGCGACGGGGCCTCCACCCGTACCGCGGCCGGCCTGTTGGCGGCGCTGACCGAGGCCCTTGAGCTCGGTGAGCTCGACGCGGGTGTCGAAGACCTGCGCGCCCGCCTCGCCGAGATCGAGTTGGGCGGCCAGTTGTGCATCCTGACCCTCGACGACGCCGAAAAACTCGACGACGAAGCGCGCGCCATGCTGTTTGCGTTGGCCTACAGCGAACATCAACGTGGCGATCTCAGGGTCGTCATGACCGGTGACGCTGACAGCGATTTTGGTGAACGACTGCAGGCGGCGGCGCCCGAGAGCGCGGTTATTCACATCGTTGACCTGCCGCCACTGGAAGTGGAAGAACTGAAGACCCTGGCGCTCAGCGCGCTGCCGGCCAGCGCGGGTTCACTGCAACTGGACGAAGATTTGCAGCTCGACGAGGGGCTCGACCTGGACGTGCTGGCCGCCGCCGCTGACGGCAACCCGGGCCGCATGCTGGCGAGTCTGCGCAACGGCGGCCATAAACCCATCCACCCGGGCCAGCGTGCTGCGGCGGCGGCCCGCGCCATGGGCGGCGCACTGCGCGGTTTCAACGTGCGCAAATACACCGCCGTGCTGGCGGCCGCCGCATTTGTCCTAGTGGCGGTCGCGATTGGCGTATTGCTGTCGTCTCGCCATAGCGAAAACTCCAAACCAGGCACGGTCGAAATCACCTTGCCAACCCCGACTGCCGAAGCGCCAGCGCCGCCGCCCGACGATGCACCACTGGCGGTCGCCGAAGCGACGCCCGGCACGCTCAGTGAATCACTGCCGGTCGAGGAGCCGGCACCGGAAGCACCGCTGGTCACGGCCCAAGTGCCATCCGAGACGGAACAGACCGCGCCTGACGCCGACTTGCCGCAGGCGGATACGCCGGCGCCGGATGCTGCGCAAGCGCCGACCGTGGAAACCACGCCCGCACCGGCCGCAACGGCAGCGGCGCCGAGCCCGCTCGAAGCCGCACCGCTGGTCGCGCCCAAACCCAAGCCCAAACCGGCCAGCGAAACACGCACCAAAACGGCCCCGCCGCAAGCCACTGCCGACGCGTCCAGCGCCACCAAACGCGCACCCAAGCCGCTCACGGCCAAACGCGAGACTGACGACGACAAGCTGTTCTATTCGTCCAGCTGGGTCAAACGGCAGAAGCCGCAGAGCTTCGTCGTGCAGTTGTTTGGCAGCCGCGATCGCGCCGCGACCACCCGTTTTATTCGCGATCACCGCCTCGGCGAGAAGGCCACGGTGGTCGAGCAGAAGCTCAAAGGGGCACCGTGGTATGTGGTGGTGACGGGTCTTTACACCACGCGCAGCGCCGCCTCATCAGCGATTCGAGCGATGCCACCGGCACTCGCCAAACAGAAGCCGTGGCCGCGCGCGGTATCGACCCTGAAATAGGCACGACACGATCTTTTTCAGTGCGCATTGAATCGTGATCGTGCATCGCGATTTTGGTGACACTTTGTGCACCTGCGGCATATAATCACCGTCCTTTTGCGCGCGTAATCGCGTCATTTTCACGGCTCGCAGCCCGGAGGCACTCGTAGGGATGAATTCTGCTCGCACTCGATTTCCGCGGACCGGCGGCCCGACGGACGGGCTGTACGATGCGTCCCAAGAGCATGACTCCTGTGGAGTCGGCTTTGTTGTCGACATGAAGGGTCGCAAGTCGCACGCAATCATTCGTCAGGCCCTGACCATCCTTGCCAATCTTGAGCACCGCGGTGCGAGCGGTTGCGAAGAAAATACCGGCGACGGTGCCGGCATCCTGATTCAGATGCCCGATGCTTTCCTGCGCCCGACCTGCGCCGCGCTCGGTTTCGAACTGCCGGCTTTCGGTCATTACGGCGCCGGCCTGGTGTTCCTGCCGCGTGACGCAGAAGACGCACAATTCTGTGTCGCACAGTTCAAGCGCGTCATTGAGGAAGAAGGTCAAATCCTGCTCGGTTGGCGCGAGGTGCCGAGCGACGACTCCATGATCGGGCCGACCGCGCGCTCCGGCGAGCCGAGTTTCCGCCAGCTCTTCATCGGGCGCAGTGCCGATGTCGTCAGCGAAGAAGCCTTTGAACGCAAGCTCTACGTGATCCGCAAGCGTGTCGAGCATGCGGTGTGGGACAGCGGCATCGAGGAAAAGGCACTGTTTTATGTGCCCAGCCTGTCGCACCGCACTTTTATCTACAAGGGCATGCTGAACGCCGACCAGGTCGACAAAGTCTTCCCGGACCTGTGTGACGAACGTATGGACAGCGCGCTGGCCCTGGTCCATCAGCGTTTCTCGACCAATACCTTTCCGTCCTGGCCGCTCGCGCACCCGTTCCGTTTTATCGCCCACAACGGCGAAATCAATACCCTGCGCGGCAACATCAACTGGATGCGTGCGCGCGAATCGCTGTGCGAGTCGAGCCTGTTCGGCGAGGACTTGAAGAAACTGTTTCCGATCGTGCTGGAAGGCAATTCGGACTCGGCGAGCTTCGATCAGGTGCTGGAATTCCTGCACATGGCCGGCCGCCCGCTGCCGCATGCGATCCTCATGATGATACCGGAAGCCTGGGCTGGCCATGAGGACATGGACGCCAAGCGCAAGGCTTTCTACGAATACCACGGCAGCTTCATGGAACCGTGGGACGGCCCGGCCTCCATCGCGTTTACCGACGGTACCGTGATCGGCGCGGTGCTGGACCGCAATGGCCTGCGTCCGTCGCGCTACTACGTGACCAAGGACGGCATGGTGATCATGGCCTCCGAAGTGGGTGTGCTGGACATTCCGCCGGAGAACATCGCGATCAAGGAACGCCTGCATCCCGGGCGCATCTTCCTGGTCGACACCAAGGCCGGCCGCATCGTTGAAGATGCCGAGCTCAAGCAGCAATACATCGACATGTATCCCTATGGGGAGTGGCTGGAGCGCAATCAGGTTTCGATTGACGACCTGCCCGAGCCGACCAACGTGCATGTGCCGGACCACGCCACGGTGCTGCAGCGCCAGCAGGCGTTTGGTTATACGCATGAAGACCTGCGCCTGCTGATGCAGCCGATGGCGGCGAGTGGTGCGGAAGCGATGGGTTCAATGGGCACTGACGCGGCGCTGGCCGTGCTGTCCGACCGCTCGCGGCTGCTTTACGACTATTTCAAACAATTGTTCGCGCAGGTCACCAACCCGCCGCTGGACGGCATCCGCGAAGAGCTGGTCACCCAGCTTTCGACGCCGATAGGCCCGGAAAGCAACCTGCTCGCACCGAGCGAGTCGAGCTGCCGTCAGATCAAGCTCAATGCGCCGGTGGTGGACAACCACGATCTGGAAAAACTGCGCAGCATCGATGCGCTCGGTTTCCGCACCCGCACCATCGCCACCATCTATCCGGTTGCCGCAGGCGCTGCGGGCCTGGAAAAGGCGCTGGTGGAAGTCTGTGCGGCGGCCGATGCGGCGGTCGATGAAGGCCATGCCTTTATCATTCTGTCGGATCGTGGCGTCGACAAAGACCACGCGGCGATTCCTGCCGCGCTCGCCACCGCCGGTGTACATCACCATCTGGTGCGCAACGGCCGGCGTATCAAGGTCGGCCTCGTGATTGAGTCCGGCGAGCCGCGTGAAGTCCACCATTTTGCGGTGCTGCTCGGTTATGGCGCGGGTGCCGTGAACCCGTATCTGGCGCTGGAAACGCTCGACGACATGCTGCGTCAGCGCATCCTGACCACCAACCCCAAGAACCGTTACGAAGGTGAGACCGATCACGATACGGCGGTGCGCCTGTATTTGAAGGCGGTCAACAAAGGCCTGCTCAAGGTCATGTCCAAGATGGGCATTTCTACTGTGCAGTCCTATCGCGGCGCGCAGATCTTCGAAGCCGTCGGTCTCGACAAGGCTTTCGTCGACAAGTATTTCACCTGGACCGCATCGCGCATTGGCGGCGTCGGCCTTGAGGTCATTGAGCAGGAAGTTGCAATGCGCCACCACGACGCCTTTCCGGGCCGCGTGGTGAAGAAACCCGACCTTGCGTGGGGTGGCGAATACCAGTGGCGCCGCGATGGCGAGTACCACCTGTTCAACCCGGACACGGTGTTCAAGCTGCAGCATGCGACCCGCTCGGGCCAGTACAAGATTTTCAAGGAATACACCCACGCGGTGGATGACCAGAGCGAACACCACGCAACCTTGCGTGGCCTGTTCCGCTTCAAGCAGGCTGCCAAGCCGGTGCCGCTGGATGAAGTCGAGTCCATCGACGCCATCATGAAACGGTTCTCGACCGGCGCGATGTCCTATGGCTCGATCAGCGCCGAGGCTCACGAGACCCTGGCGATTGCCATGAACCGCATTGGTGGTCGTTCCAACACCGGTGAGGGGGGTGAGGATCCCGAGCGTTTCACGCCCGACGCCAACGGCGACCTGCGCCGCAGTGCGATCAAGCAGGTCGCGTCCGGTCGTTTCGGTGTGACCAGCGAATACCTGGTCAACGCGGACGATTTGCAGATCAAGATGGCGCAGGGTGCCAAACCCGGCGAAGGTGGCCAGCTGCCAGGCAACAAGGTCTATCCGTGGATTGCCAAGACCCGTCACTCGACCCCGGGCGTGGGCCTGATTTCACCGCCGCCGCATCACGATATCTATTCAATTGAAGACCTGGCGCAGCTCATCCACGATCTGAAGAACTCCAATCCGGTCGCGCGTGTGCACGTCAAACTGGTCGCCGAAGTCGGTGTCGGCACGGTCGCTGCCGGTGTCGCCAAGGCCCATTCGGACGTTGTGCTGATCTCGGGTTATGACGGTGGCACGGGCGCGTCACCGGTGACTTCGCTCAAACACGCTGGCGTGCCGTGGGAACTTGGCCTCGCCGAAACCCAGCAGGTGCTGGTCGCCAATCAATTGCGCGACCGCATCGTGGTGCAGGTTGATGGCCAGTTGAAGACCGGCCGCGACTGCATCGTTGCCGCCATGCTCGGCGCCGAGGAATACGGTTTTGCGACCGCACCGCTGGTGGTGATGGGCTGCGTGATGATGCGCGTGTGTCATCTCAACACCTGCCCGGTCGGTATCGCTACCCA
>CAMCBY010000131.1 GCA_945873015.1 Klebsiella pneumoniae | reverse complement strand
TACTGGCTCGATCTGCGGCCTGAGGATGTGCACTGGAATATCAGCGACACCGGTTGGGCCAAGGCTGCCTACAGTAGTTACTTCGGGCCGTGGAACATGGGCGCGACGGGGTGTGTGCATCACTCGGCGGTGTTCGATCCAAAGAAGAGCCTGGACCTGCTCGCCCACTATCCCATCACCACCTTGTGTGGCGCACCGACGGTGTACCGCATGGTGGTATTGCAGGATTTATCCGCCTACAAGTTTCCCCATCTGCGCCACTGTGTCGGCGCCGGTGAGCCACTCAATCCGGAAGTGATCGAAACCTGGAAGCGTGCCACCGGGCTCGTGATCCGCGACGGTTACGGCCAGACCGAGACCGTGCTGGTGTGTGGCAACCATCCGTCCATCACGCCGCGTTTCGGTTCGATGGGCAAACCCATGCCTGGCGTGGAAATGGCGATCATCGACCCACAGGGGCAGCCACTCGCCCCGCAGCAGGAAGGTGACATCGCCATCCGTGTCAAACCCGTGCGCGCGCCGGGCCTGTTCAAGGACTATCGCGGCGATGCGGAACGTTTCGCCGCCTGTTTTATCGGCGACTGGTATCTGACCGGCGATCGCGGTTATGTCGATGAGGACGGCTACTTCTGGTTCGTCAGTCGCGCTGACGATGTGATCCTGTCGGCCGGTTATCGTATCGGCCCGTTCGAAGTGGAAAGTGCGCTGATTGAACATCCGGCGGTGGCCGAGTCGGCAGTGGTGGCGAGCCCGGATAAAACCCGCGGTTTTGTCGTCAAGGCCTTCGTGGTGCTGGCGCCTGGGTATACGGGCAGCGACGCACTGGTGACGGAACTGCAGGAGCATGTCAAACGTGTGACTGCGCCGTATAAATATCCGCGCCGTATCGAGTTTGTTGAAGGTCTGCCGAAGACCGTCAGCGGCAAGATTCGGCGCGTTGAATTACGCGCGCGGGAAGCGGACGCAGGTTGAGGACTGTTTGGCGCGGCGTGTGGATTTGAATGTGCGAATGAATTCGCACCTGCATCGGCCCGGGGGCGTGGGCCGTGCCGCGTCGGTGAATGTCAGACTGAAGTCTGACCCACAATGCTTTGGGACAGATTCATTCCTGGTCTGTGGGTCAGACTTCAGTCTGACATTCACGCTGCTCCGATGATCCCCCCGTCCCCCGAACAAATCTCCCCCGGCACTCGCCGTGCGGCAATCGTCATGACCATGTTGAGTTCGGTCGCGACCGCCATGATGCTGTCGACCGTCAACGTTGCGCTGCCGTCGATAGCCGCCGCGCTCAAGATGGACGCGGTGACCTTGAGCTGGGTGCCGATGGCCTATCTGCTGGCGAGTGCGGCCTGTGTTTTGAGTCTCGCGCGGCTCGCCGACATGTTCGGTCGCCGGCGCATCTTTCTGTTCGGCACGGTCGGGGTGGTGCTGGCCTCGATCATTGCCGCCTGTGCCGACAGCACCGCCGTGCTGCTCTGCGCACGCGCCTTGCAGGGCGCTTCGGCAGCAGCCTTGTTCGCTACCCAGATAGCCATCATTTCTTCGGTCTATCCGCCCGCCAAACGCGGCGCGGCCATCGGCGCGACGATTTCGGCGGTGTATATCGGTTTGTCGCTCGGCCCCTTGCTCGGTGGCCGCGTGATCGAGATGTTCTCCTGGCGCGCGGCCTTTCTACCTCATCTGCCGTTGACCTTGGTGGTGTTGTATCTGTGTCTGCGCCACATGCGCTTTGAATGGCGCGACGCCGAGCGCGGTGTGTTCGACGCGGTCGGCGCGCTGCTGTATGCCATCGGCATCATGGTCTTGATGGTGGGGCTGGCTTCGCTGCCGAGTACCCACGGTGTGCTGATGCTGGCGGGCGGCGCAGTGCTGCTGTGGATGTTCTTTCGTTACGAACGCCGCCACGCCCATCCCATTTTCGACGTCGAGCTGTTCTATACCAATCGGGTTTTTACGCTGTCGTGCCTGGCGTCGCTGGTGATGTATACCACCACCTTCGCCAACGTCATGCTGGTCAGTCTGTATCTGCAATATCTGAAAGATGTGCCGCCATCACGCGCGGGTCTCATCATGATGACCCAGCCGCTGGTCATGGCGATTTTCTCGCCCATAGCCGGGCGCCTGTCCGACCGCGTTGAACCGCGCGTGATTGCTTCCTTAGGCATGGCCTTGACTGCGCTCGGCCTGGCCGGTTTCGCGTTACTCGATGCGCACAGCGCTTTGTCTTCGACAGCCATCTGTCTGGCGATATGCGGCTTTGGTTTCAGCCTGTTCAGTTCACCCAACGTCAACGCCATCATGGGCGCGGTGCCACCGAAAGATTATTCGCGGGCGTCGGGTGCGATGTCAGTTATGCGTGTGATGGGACAGTTGACCAGCATGGGGCTGGTGGCGGTGGTGATGGGTTTCTGGCTCGGGCCAGTGGCAATCGAACCTGCGGTGTACGAGCGGCTGGGTCACGCCATCTCCACCTGTTTCGCGAGCGGCGCGCTGCTGTCTGCGCTTGGCATCGCGTTGTCCTTGTCGCGCGGACGTATGCACCGACCCGCCGCCACTTCGTGAGCATCCATCGTCGGGTCTTTCTGCCGCTGTATCTGCCGGCATTGTTGCTCGGCATTCCAGCCCAGGCGACCTTCATGTTGTTGCCCTTGTACGTGCTGCAACTGGGCGGCAGCGCATCGACCGCGGCTGCGGTGGTCGGTCTGCGCGGCCTCGGCATGATGGCAATGGATCTGCCGGCCGGCATGCTGGCGGCGCGTTATGGCGAGAAGGCGGTGATGGTGGTGGCGGTGTCATTCACCATGCTGGCATTCGCGGCTTACGGCATGGCCGACGAGATCCGCTGGTTCTATTTCATTGCCTTCCTGCATGGCTGCGGCAGCAGCACTTTCCTGCTCGGGCGCATGAGTTATGTGTCGGCCTATTGTTCGCCCGCCGAACGTGGTCGCGTGATTGCCATGATCGCGGGTTCGGTGCGGGCCTCGGCCCTGCTCGGACCGATGGCGGGCGGGGCGCTGGCGCATTACGCAGGTTACGCCGTGACCTTTTTATGCGCGTCGGTATCGGTATTGTTGGCGATGCTGTGTGTGTTCGTATTTGCGCGCGCCGAGACGCCAAGCGCACGAGCACTCGACTGGCGCACCATTCCGCGCCTCGCACACGAATATCGCCGTGTATTCGCCACCGCAGGTGTGGCGGCGGTGTCGTTCATGTTGATGCGTGAGTCGCGCACTGTGTTGCTGCCGCTGCTGGGCGCGAGCCTCGCCCTCGACGCACAACAGATAGGCACCATCGTGTCAGCTTCGGCGCTGGTCGATATTGCGTTTTTTTATCCAGCCGGCGTGATCATGGATAGATTCGGGCGCCGCGCGACGGCGGTCCCGAGTTCGATATTGTTCGTGGTGACGCTGGCCGCCATGACCCTCGCCGAGGGTTACCACAGTCTGTTGGCGGTTGCGTTGGCGGTGGGCGTCGCCAATGGCCTGTCGACCGGCATCGTCATGACGCTTGGCACCGATCTCGCGCCGCCTGGGCGGCGCAGCGAGTTTCTGGGTTTATGGCGCTTGTTGACCGATGCCGGCACATCGGCCGGGCCGATGGCCATCAGCGCCTTGCTGGCAGTCGTGCCGCTAGGCATCGCGGCGCTGGGTGTGGCGGGTTTGGGCGCGCTGGGGAGTTTTGTGGTGTATCGCTACGTCGAGGAGACCTTGGTGGTGTGAGCGGGTGGGTTTGAATGCGCTAATTCATTCGCACATTCAATTCCTGATCACCGCCCCCTCACGCCTCAATCACATTGCGCCGCCCCCAGTTGAAGAACAGGCGTCGTGCCGGCACTGGCTGTCCGGCGAGGCGTTGCAGCAGCGTTTCGAGCACCAGCTTCTGCACCTCCATCATGTCGAGATGGGCGGTGTCTTCGATGCGTATCCAGCGCAGGTCTTCCAGTTCTCCGTCCCCTTCCAGTTCACCGCTGAACAGTTCGGCCGGCGCGGCGAAGAAACGCGCGTGGTATCGGATGGGCTGGTGGCTGGGGGTGATGGCGCGCCCCAGGAACTGCAGCGCGGTCAGATCCGGGGCGCGTTCGGCGCGGCGGAAGTGTTCCCAGGTGGCGTGACTGACGGCGCCGATGCTGCCGGGCACACCGAACATGAGGCCGGCTTCCTCACGTGCTTCGCGCACCGCCGCCATCGCGAGGGCATTGGCTTTGGCCTGTGAGCTGGCGACGGCCAGTTGCGATACCAGTGCGGCGTCCAGCGGCCGCGCCGGTTGGGCGCGGTAGTCGGCGCGATCAAGGCCACCGCCGGGGAACACATAAACCCCCGGTTTGAAGCGCGCCTTGGCGCCGCGTCGGCCCATCAAGACCTCATGGTGGTTGTTGCTGCGACGGTGTATGACCAGACTGGCGGCGTCGCGGGGGCGGACAGGGGGCATGGTGGCGGACGCTCCAGGTGGGTGCAGACGGGGCTGGACTTTAGCACAGCGCCCGCGTTGCGCTGGGCGCGCGGCGGCGGCGCGTCTATACTGCACCGCGATGAGTGCCTGCTTCCGTCGCTACGCGGTCAACGCGATCCTTCTACCTCTGTGTTTGCTGGTGGCCGGCCTGTTCGCGGTTGCGCCAGCACGTGCGGTGCCGACCCTGCCCGGTGTCGAAAGCGCCGAAACGCCGACCGCCACCCCTGCCATTCCTGATCCGCGCAATCTCGACCCGGAGTGGTGGAATTATTTCGCGGTGGGCGAAGACCCGGAGGGCAAGCTGCTCGACGCGCGTTATGCCGCCTTCAGCAAACATCTCGATACCGTCGCGAGCGCCGTGAGTGGCGAAGCGCGCAATGACATCACGCAACTACGCGCCAGCATCGAGCGCCATTACGGGCGCTACAAACGCACCTTGCGCGCACCGCCGGTGCCCACCATCCCGCCGCCGACCATCAAAGAAGCCTATCCGCTCGACGACGTGCTGGAGCTCGGACGCGAGAATGAGCAACTGCGTCGCGCGGCCGATCTCGAAGCACAGGAGATAACGCTTATCGAGCGCTCCCTGACGCTCGGGCGCGACGAGCAGGACGCCGCCAAGCTGCGCTATCGCGATCTGGCCGATGACAGCCCGGAGCGCGCGGTCGAGGGCGTGCGTCTGGTCCGTGACCGGCTGCGTATTGAAACCCTCAATCAGGAACTGCGCTGGCGGCGCGCGCATCAGGTCGCACTGCAGGCCGAACTCGAGCAGCACGTCAAACAACTGAGCACCGCCGGTGAGCGCATCGAATGCACCACCAATGCGCTGGAAGAATGGCAGCGCATCGAAAAGGAAGCGAGCAAGGCCGCGCAGAATGCCGGCGCCGATCTGATGAAACTGCAATTGAGCGGCTCGATGGCGCTCGCCACCAGCCCCGACGAGCGCGCTCAGGCCCGCTATCACGACGTCAAGACTCAACGCCGCAGTATTGAAATCGCGGTTGCCGAGGCGCGCCGCGCCGACGCGGTGTTGGCCCAGCGTCTGCTGCAGCGAGTGGCCGATAACAATACCGCCGAACCGGCTGCCGACCGCACTTTGCTGCGCAAACAACAGGCCCTGCTCGACAAACAGGCGCACGTTGCGAGCGAGCAGCGTGCGCGCGCCGCGCAGTTGCGCAGCGCCATTACCATCGAACGCGAAGCGTCCGACGAGCCCTCGGTGAGTGCGCTGTATGAGCGCGCGCGCAACGAACTGGCGGGCGTTGAAACTGCGCTGGAAGACCTCGCCGCGCAATTGCGCAGCGGCGCGCAGCTCGTCGACATGCTCGACGCGCGTCTGCGTGAACGGGAAGGGCGCATGGGCCAGAGCGTGCGGCTGGTCAAGGACGCGGTGCGTGGCAGTGTCTCCGAAGCGCACTCGCTGCTGGCGATGCCGTTGTTCGAAGTGAACGAAACGCCAGTCACCACCCTTGGTCTGCTGCGCCTGGGTCTGATTCTGACCGTTGCATGGTGGCTGTCGGCCTTGATGCGCGGTGGTCTGCAACGCATCGGACCGAGTTATTCAGCCTTCAGTCCGGCCTCGCTGTATACGGTTGGTCGCGTACTGCATTACCTGCTGATGATTATCGGCATCGTGGTCGGCCTCTCGTCCATCGGTGTCGATCTCACCAAGTTCGCGCTGTTCGCCAGCGCGTTAGGTATCGGTGTCGGTTTTGGTCTGCAGACCCTGATCAGCAATTTTGTTGCCGGCCTCATCATCCTGTTTGAGAAGAGTCTCAACGTCGGTGACCTGATTGAGCTGCAGTCCGGCGCGACCGGCATGGTCAAAGAGATCAACATGCGCGCCACGCGCATCACCACCGCCGACAACGTCGATATCCTGGTGCCGAATTCCGAGTTCATGAGCAGCAAGGTCATGAACTGGACGCTGGAAGATGCCTGCCGGCGTATCCATGTGCCCTTCACCGTGGTGTATGAGACCGACAAAGAAGAAGTGCGGAAAGCTGCGCTCGCCGCGGCCCACGATGTCGATCACACGCTGCTGCATGACCCGGCGCGCGAGCCGCAGGTGTGGCTGGTGCGTTTTGGTGACACCGGCCTCGATTTCGAACTGGTGGTGTGGCTCAATCTGCGCGCAATCAAACGCCCGGGTTCGGTGATGTCGGATTACTGCTGGGCACTGGACACGCGGCTGC
Organism: Klebsiella pneumoniae; assembly: GCA_945873015.1. Classification (GTDB taxonomy): domain Bacteria; phylum Pseudomonadota; class Gammaproteobacteria; genus JADJYF01. The sequence continues at coordinate 2,381 of CAMCBY010000131.1, read as the reverse complement.
GCGAGGCCGATATCGAGATCCCCTGTACGGCGCCCGTCGCCAAGAGCAACAAACCGGCCGACGCAGCGAGTGCCTGAGGGGCGGCTGCCGCGCGTGCAACGGCAAGAATCGCGCTCCATCTTGTAGGTGCGAATTTATTCGCACATTCAAACAGGAATGAACAGTCTCGACCTGGGAACATCTCGCTGCCCCGCGCGGCTAAACCAATACAGGTCAAGCCTTGCGGCGCTCACAGGCAAGCCCCGTGAGGTCGAGCTTGCCGCGAAAGAACCGATCTGCTGCCGTCAGGCAGCGTGCAATTGGCGCTGCAGCGACCACTGTGCCAGTTCTTCGGCTCGCATCGGCCGCCCGAATAGATAACCTTGCAACTCGTCGCAATGGGCCTCGCGAAGTAGCGCAGCCTGTCCCTCAAGTTCTACGCCTTCTGCGACGACCTTGAGTCCAAGCGTATGGCCAAGACTGATAACTGCCATCGTGATGACACGGTCGATCGGGTCAGCCAGCATGTCCTGCACAAATGAGCGATCAATCTTGAGCTTGTCGATTGGCAGTCTGTTCAAATAGGCCAGGCTTGAGTAACCCGTACCGAAATCGTCTATCGAAAGGCTGACACCGAGATCACGCAATGCGTGCATCTTTCTCAAATTGCCAGCCGCATCGTCCATGACCAACGATTCCGTCAATTCCATCTCGAGCACGCCGTGCCCGATTGCGTAACGAGCCATGGTCGAACGAACATGTTCCAACAGGTCGTCGCTGCGCAATTGACGCGCTGAAAGGTTGATGGATACGCCGAACATAGGCCAGCCCTGGTCCCGCCATTACGCCACCTGACGGCAAGCCTCCTCGATGACCCATGCACCGAGCGGAACGATCAGCCCAATCTCTTCCGCTCGTGGGATGAAGTTCACGGGACTGACCATTCCCATCTCCGGGTGCTGCCATCGCAGCAATGCTTCAACGCCAAGCAGTGCTCCGCTCTGTGCGTCAATCCGCGGCTGGTAATGCAGTTCGAACTGTTTCAGTTCGAGCGCATGACGCAGATCGGCGTCCAGCCGGATGCGTGCCTGTGTGCGTGCGGTCATTTCGGCCGTGAAGAACTGCACGTTGTCTTTGCCGTCGGCCTTCGCCTGGTACATCGCTGTATCCGCGAGACGCATGAGCTCATCGATGTCGGTGGCATCGTGGGGGCAGATGGCAACACCAATGCTGCACGACACGCGAAGTTCGGCACCGTCAATATTGTGCGCTTGACGGATCTTCGGAATGAGGCGCTGGTCAATGATCAAGGAGACTTCTTCAATGTCGTTGACACCGTTAAGCACAATGACGAACTCGTCTCCGCCCAGGCGACTGACGGTGTCGCAAACACGCACCGATTCGACTAGACGCGTTGCCACGGAACGCAACAGGCCGTCACCGATATGGTGGCCGAGCGAGTCGTTGATATCTTTGAAATGGTCGAGGTCGATCAACAAAACAGCCACCAGCTGTCCGCTGCGTTGCGCGTGCTGTACTGCCAGGCGCAAGCGCTCGGTGCAAAGCGAGCGATTGGGCAGTTCAGTCAGGACATCGTGCTCGGCGAGGAAGCGGATGCGTTGCTCGCTCTTCTTGCGATCGGTGATATCTATCGACGTAAAGATGTAGTGAGAAATCTCACCTTGCGATTGGCGTACGACATTGACCATCAGCCACGCCGGGTAATCGGTACCGTTACGGCGTCGCACGTGCAGTTCGCCCTGCCAGGTACTTCGAGCTTCAACCGCTGGCCAAATCGAATCCGGTGAGATGCCGGAATCGCCAACGTCGAGAACGATCGCCGGCTTCTCTCCGACAATTTCTTGCAGATGGTAACCGGTGAGGTCCGAAAAGGCCTGATTGGCGGTCAGAATCCGCTGCTGGGCATCAACGATAAGGATACCTTCACTCGAGGCTTCGAAGACCTTGGCCCACAGTTGCAGTCGGCGTTCCATGAGCTTGAGGTGAGTGATCGGCGTGAACGACGTCAGGATCGCGTCATGTCCCTGGTAGTGTACGCGGCGTGCGGAAAGCACGGCCCACGCAGGCTCGCGGTTACCCAGCCAATTGACCTCGAATTCATCGACTGCTCCGCGGTCCGAGAGCTCCTGAAAAAAGCGTGCCCTTACTGCGGAGTCCAGGCCTGTTTTCCATGGATCAGAGAGCGACCCGTGCAGCCAGGTCTCGGCTGGCTGATTGGCGTGAAGCACCTCATGTGTAGGGATGGCCGTCACTACCAGCGGGATGGGGGTTGCCTCAACCAGTGCGCGCTGTGCATCGGCGGCGCGTGCACTCGCTGCAAGTTCCTTCTGGGTCTCGCGCTCGTTGTCGAGCTGCGCCAGCATACTGTTGAAACCGAAGAC
>CAMCBY010000130.1 GCA_945873015.1 Klebsiella pneumoniae | reverse complement strand
GGGCGTCGAGATGGTGATGCCCGGCGACAACGTCAAGGTGACGGTGAAGCTGATCAACCCGATCGCGATGGAAGATGGTCTGCGCTTTGCAATCCGTGAAGGTGGCCGCACTGTCGGCGCCGGCGTGGTCAGCAAGATTCTCGAGTAGGAAAAGTACGGCGGGTGAGGTCGATACGACCCATCCGCCTTTGAGTTGAAAAGCGTCTAGGCCAGTAGCTCAATTGGCAGAGCGGCGGTCTCCAAAACCGCAGGTTGGGGGTTCGATTCCCTCCTGGCCTGCCATTCTAGACGATGCATTGCGTGCGAACAGGGCGGGATAAATGAAGACAGCAGGTGCGAGCGGCGCGGCAGCATCGGGCGCAGGCGTCCGGCGTGATGCGCGCAAGGTTTTGATCGGCCTGCGGCCTGCGCACGCATGAATACCAAAGTGGTCGCCGAAACCAACTCGCTCGACACCGTTAAGCTCGCGGTCGCCTTGGCGATGCTGCTCGCTGGTGTCGTAGCCTTCCAGTACTACGCGGATGCGCCGCGTTTAATGCGTGTCGGAGGCATCATCCTCGACATCATTCTCGCAGCCGTACTGGCCTCGCAGACCGATAAGGGCCGGATGGTCATCGGTTTCGTTCGCGACGCGCAGATCGAAGTGCGTAAGGTCGTCTGGCCGACGCGCCAGGAGACCGTACAAACCACCATCGTCGTAATGATTGTGGTGGTGGTATTCGCGTTCCTGTTGTGGGTGCTCGACATCTTCCTGGGATGGGCGATGCAATCTGTAATTGGACATGGGGCGTAATGATCGTGGCAATGAACTGGTACGTCGTGCACGCCTACTCCGGGTTTGAGAACCAGGTGAAGCGTTCGCTTGAAGACCGCGTGAAACGCGTCGGTATGGAAGATAAATTCGGCCAGATCCTGGTCCCGACAGAAGAAGTCGTGGAAATGAAGGACGGCCAGAAGCGCAAGAGCGACCGTAAATTTTTTCCCGGTTATGTGCTGGTGGAAATGGAGATGGACAACGACTCCTGGCACTTGGTCAAGGATTGTCCGAAGGTCATGGGATTTATCGGTGGCAGCAGCGACAAGCCCGCACCGATTTCACCGCGAGAAGCACAGGCCATTCTCGACCGTATCCAGGAAGGTGTGGAAAAGCCACGGCCGAAGGTGTTGTTCGAAGTTGGCGAGGTGGTGCGCGTGATCGACGGCCCGTTCACCGACTTCAATGGCGTGGTCGAGGAAGTGAATTACGAAAAGAGCCGTCTGCGCGTCGCCGTTTCGATTTTCGGCCGCTCGACACCTGTCGAACTCGAGTTCGGCCAGGTCAGCAAGGATTGAAGTCCGCGGCGGCCATGCCGCCGCTGCGACGTAACAGTGCGGGTTAATGCCCGCCATAAGCACGGGGAGCCGCAAGGCGCTTGCACCCGAGGAGACCTTAAGTGGCAAAGAAGATAGATGCTTATATCAAGCTGCAGGTGAAGGCCGGTCAGGCCAACCCCAGCCCGCCGGTTGGTCCGGCGCTCGGTCAGCGCGGCTTGAACATCATGGAATTCTGCAAGGCGTTTAACGCCCGCACCGCGAACCTTGAGCCCGGCCTGCCGACGCCTGTTGTGATAACGGCTTTCAGCGACAAGAGCTTTACCTTCGTGACGAAGACCACGCCGGCGCCGGTGTTGTTGATGAAGGCGGCTGGTGTTGCCAAGGGCAGCGGCACCCCTAATTCAGTCAAGGTCGGTAAGGTGACGCGGGCGCAGCTCGAAGAAATAGCCAAGACCAAGGCCGTTGATATGACTGCTGCCAGTGTCGAAGCGGCGGTCCGCTGCATCGCCGGTACGGCGCGCAGCATGGGTCTGGACGTGGAGGGTTAAGAAGATGGCTAAACCAGGTAAGCGTCTGCGCGCTCTGCGCGAACAAATCGGCAATCCGCGCCAACCGCGTGGGATTGATGAAGTCCTCGCGTTGGTCAAAACCATCGCCTCGGCCAAGTTCGACGAAACCGTCGATGTCGCGGTCAACTTGGGCGTCGACCCTCGCAAGTCTGACCAGGTCGTACGCGGCTCGACCGTGTTGCCCCACGGCACCGGCAAGTCTGTGCGCGTGGCGCTGTTTGCTGACGGTGCCGACGCCGAAGCCGGCCGCGCTGCCGGTGCCGACGTCATCGGCCTCGATGATCTTGCCGCCGAGGTCAAGGCTGGAAATATCGATTTCGACATCGCCATAGCGACGCCCGCCTCGATGCGTGTCGTCGGTCAGCTCGGTCAGATTCTCGGTCCGCGCGGTCTGATGCCGAACCCCAAAGTCGGTACGGTTACCACCGACGTCACCACTGCAGTGCGTAACGCCAAGGCGGGCCAGGTGCAATTCCGTACCGACAAAGCCGGCATTATCCATTGCCCGATCGGAAAGGCCTCGTTCGCTCCCGAAGCGCTCAAGGCCAACCTCGAAGCGATCCTCGCTGACTTGCGCAAGGCCAAGCCGAGCTCGGCCAAAGGCATCTACATGCAGGCGATTGCGATCTCGACCACCATGGGCCCTGGCCTGGCGGTGGACAAGTCGTCGCTGGATGTCGTTTGAGCACAGTCGTCGTCAAGGATTTCATGAACTTTGGGTTGTCGGTTTTCACCGGCAGCCGTCAAAGACCGCGGGTCCGCGCCGCAAGGCGTGGTTAATCGGCTTCGGCCCGCGCAGACGGTGTTCCCCAAGGGCAGATTGATGCCCGGTTAGGACGCCGTAAACCTTGTCATCGTCACTTTACGGTGGCGTTGACAGCAAATGGTGCGACTTACGCCTTTATCGGTGAAGTCTAACCGGGAGAAATGACCAATGAGTTTGACGTTACAGCAAAAACAAGCGGTTGTTTCGGAAGTCAGAGAAGTGGCCGCCACGGCGCAAGCCGCGGTTGCCGCCGAGTATATCGGCTTGACCGTCGCCCAGATGACCCAACTGCGCACCAAGGCGCGTAGTTCCGGTGTTTATTTGCGCGTGGTCAAGAACACGCTCGCACGTCGCGCGGTCGACGGCACGAGCTTCGAATGTCTGAAGGATTCCCTCACGGGTCCGCTGCTGCTGGTGTTTTCCCTGGAAGACCCGGGTGCAGGCGCGCGACTGGTGCGTGATTTCGCCAAGGACAACGCGAAGCTGGTGACCAAGGCCGTGGCTTTCGCTGGTGAATTGAGGCCCGCTTCGGATCTCAATCTGCTGGCCAGCCTGCCGACCCTCGACGAAGCGCGTTCCATGCTTCTTTCGGTCTTCCTGGCCCCGCAAACGAAACTGGTTCGGACCCTCGCGGAACCGGCTGGTCAGTTTGTGCGTGTGCTTGCGGCTTTCAACGAGTCGCGACAATCCGCTTGAGTGGTTTGCACAATCTGTTTTTAGGAGAGCATTAAAATGGCAGTTTCAAAAGAAGATCTGGTCGAAACCCTGAGCGGTATGACCATCCTCGAGGTGACCGAACTGGTCTCCCTGCTCGAGGAAAAGTGGGGCGTGTCGGCCGCTGCTGCGGTGCAGACCGTCGCCGTTGCCGCTGACGCTGGTGTCAAGGAAGAGGTCAAGGACGAATTCGATGTCGTCATGACCAGCTTCGGCGAGAACAAGGTCAACGTCATCAAGACCGTTCGCGCCATCACTGGCCTGGGTCTCAAAGAAGCCAAGGACCTGGTCGAAGGCGTGCCTTCCGTTGTGAAGGAAGCCGCGAACAAGGTCGAAGCCGAAGGCATCAAGAAGCAGCTCGAAGAAGCTGGCGCGGCGGTGGAACTCAAGTAGTTCCGCGCCTTGCAGTCAGTCCGCAAGTTGAAGATCGGGAACCGACCATGCGCCCGCCGAGGGCGTCTGGTCGCGTTCCATTTCTCGCGTCACGGCACCGACGTCGTTGCGCACGGTCCCAGCGCCGTGCAGACACGCAATCTGGTTTAACAGGACGGTAATCACCATGGCCTATACCTATACCGAGAAGAAGCGCATCCGCAAGGATTTCAGCAAGACTCCGCCGATTCTTGATGTGCCCTATCTGCTCGAAACCCAGATTGAGTCCTACAAGCGCTTTCTGCAGGAAGAGTGTTCAGTCGAGGCGCGCAGCGAACAGGGTTTGCACGCAGCATTCAAGTCGGTGTTCCCGATTGAATCCTATTCCGGCAATGCCGTCCTCGAATATGTGAGTTATCGGCTCGGCGATCCGGTATTTGACGTCAAGGAATGTCAGGTACGTGGCTTGACCTACGCAGCATCGCTGCGAGTGACAGTGCGTCTGGTGATTTACGATAAAGAATCCGGCGCTGACAAGGTCATCAAGGATGTCCGTGAGCAGGAAGTCTACATGGGCGAATTGCCGCTCATGACCACCAACGGTACTTTCGTTATCAACGGTACCGAGCGTGTCATCGTCTCGCAGTTGCATCGTTCGCCGGGCGTGTTTTTCGATCACGACCGCGGCAAGACCCACTCATCGGGCAAGCTGTTGTTCTCGGCCCGTGTGATTCCCTATCGCGGTTCGTGGCTCGATTTCGAATTCGATCCGAAGGACCACGTCTACGTACGTATCGACCGTCGTCGCAAGTTGCCGGCGACTGTGCTGCTGCGCGCATTGGGTTTCTCCACTACCCACATGCTGGAGACCTTTTTCGAGCGCGATACTTTTATTCTCGACGGCGAGCAGGTGCGCGTGCACTTGGTGCCGGAACGGCTGCGTGGCGAGACCTTGGAGTTTGACTTGGTCGACGCCGACGGCAATGTGCTGGTCGAAGCCGATCGCCGCATCACCGCGCGCCACACCCGCGAAATCCAGCAGCGCGGCATCACCGAAATCACCGTGCCGCGCAACTTCCTGGTCGGCAAGACTTTGGCGCGCGACGTGGTCGACAAGAGCACAGGTGAAGTCATTGCGAACGCCAATGACGAGATCACCGAGGATATGCTCGCCAAGCTGACCAAGATGGATGTCAGCGAGCTTGAGACCATCTTTGCCAACGACCTCGATCACGGCGCCTACATTTCCGAGACTTTGCGCGTCGATCCGACCAACACGCCGCTCGAGGCGCAGGTCGAGATCTATCGCATGATGCGTCCCGGTGAGCCGCCGACCAAGGAAGCGGCGGAAAATCTGTTCAAGAACCTGTTCTTCACCGAAGACCGCTACGACCTGTCGGCTGTCGGTCGCATGAAGTTCAACCGCCGCGTCGGCCGTCAGGAAGTGATCGGCAGCGGTGTGTTGAATGAAAAAGATATCACCGAAGTGCTGCGTGTCCTCATCGACATCCGCAATGGCAATGGCAGCGTCGACGACATCGACCATCTCGGTAACCGTCGTGTGCGTAGCGTCGGCGAAATGGCCGAGAATCAGTTCCGCGTGGGTCTGGTGCGTGTCGAGCGTGCGGTCAAGGAGCGCCTGAGCCTCGCTGAGTCGGAAGGTTACATGCCGCAGGAGCTGATCAACGCTAAGCCTGTGTCGGCGGTGATCAAGGAATTTTTCGGTTCCAGCCAGCTTTCACAGTTCATGGACCAGAACAACCCGCTGTCGGAAGTCACGCACAAACGCCGTGTCTCCGCGCTTGGGCCGGGCGGTCTGACGCGTGAACGCGCGGGCTTCGAAGTGCGCGACGTACATCCGACCCACTACGGTCGCGTGTGCCCGATTGAAACGCCGGAAGGTCCGAATATCGGTCTCATCAACTCGCTGGCCGTATATGCGCGGACCAACCAGTACGGCTTTCTCGAGACTCCGTACCGCAAAGTGGAGAACGCGCAGGCGACTGACAAGATTGAATACCTGTCGGCGATTGAAGAAGGCCAGTACGTGATCGCGCAGGCCAATGCCACGCTCGACGCCGAAGGCCGACTGATTGACGGCCTGGTCTCGTCACGTCATCTGAACGAATTCACGCTCGCTTCTCCCGAGCGCGTGCAGTACATGGACGTCTCGCCGCGACAGATCGTCTCAGTCGCTGCGGCCTTGATTCCGTTCCTTGAGCACGACGACGCCAACCGTGCTTTGATGGGTTCGAACATGCAGCGCCAGGCTGTGCCGACCCTGCGTGCTGACAAGCCGCTTGTGGGTACCGGTATCGAACGTGCCGTCGCCAAGGATTCCGGTGTAACGGTCGTCGCTCTGCGCGGCGGCGAAGTATACGCGGTCGACGCCGCGCGTATCGTGGTGCGCGTCAGCGACGACGAGACCAGCGCCGGTGAATCGGGTGTCGATATCTATAACCTGACCAAATACACGCGTTCCAACCAGAACACCTGTATCAACCAGCGTCCGCTGGTCAAACTTGGCGATCGTATTGCCAAGGGTGACGTGCTGGCGGATGGTCCGTCGACCGACCTCGGTGAACTCGCCCTCGGCCAGAACATGCTGGTCGCGTTCATGCCTTGGAACGGCTACAACTTCGAGGATTCGATCCTGATCTCGGAGCGTGTGGTGCAGGAAGACCGCTTCACTTCGATTCACATCGAAGAGCTGACCTGCGTGGCGCGCGATACCAAGCTTGGGCCAGAGGAAATTTCCAGCGACATCCCGAACGTCAGCGAAAGCGCACTCTCCAAGCTCGACGAGTCCGGCATTGTCTACATCGGTGCAGAGGTGCATCCGGGCGACATCCTGGTTGGCAAGGTCACGCCCAAGGGCGAAACCCAGCTTACCCCGGAAGAAAAGCTGCTGCGTGCGATCTTCGGTGAGAAGGCGTCCGACGTGAAAGACACCTCGCTGCGCGTGCCGTCGGGCATGAGCGGCACGGTTATCGACGTGCAGGTGTTCACCCGTGACGGTATCCCGAAGGATGCCCGCGCACGGGAAATCGAGAGTGCCGAAATCGCTCGCGTGAAGAAGGATCTGGATGACCAGTTCAAGATTCTCGAAGACGATATCTACGAGCGCGTTGAGCGTCTGGTGACCGGCAAGATTGCCGACAAGGGCCCGGGCCAGATGAAGGGCGGCGCCAAGATCACCAAACAGATGCTGACCGAGGTTGATCGCGGCAAGTGGTTTGACCTGCGTATCAAGGACGACACCACCAACGAGCAACTCGAACAGCTCGCCGGCCAGATCGAGAACTATCGCGAAGACTTCGACAAGCAGTTCAGCGAGAAGAAGGCCAAGCTCACCTCGGGTGATGACCTCGCCCCGGGCGTGCTCAAGATGGCGAAAGTCTATCTGGCGGTGAAGCGCCGTATGCAGCCCGGTGACAAGATGGCCGGTCGTCACGGCAACAAGGGTGTGGTGTCGATGATCGTTCCGATCGAAGACATGCCTTACATGGAAGATGGCACCCCGGTTGACGTGGTGCTCAATCCGCTCGGTGTGCCCTCGCGTATGAACGTCGGCCAGGTGCTCGAAACGCATCTCGGCTGGGCGGCGCGCGGCCTGGGTCTGCGCATCGGGGAAATGGTCGATCGTATGGCTGAGATGCCGGAGATACGCGAGTTCCTCGGCAAGATCTACAACACCAGCGGCCAGATGGAAGATCTCGACAGTCTGACCGACGATGATGTGGTTGGCCTGTGCTCGAACCTCCGCCACGGTGTGCCCATGGCGACGCCGGTGTTCGACGGTGCCAAGGAAGAAGAGATCAAGAACATGCTGGAACTGGCCGGGCTGCCACGCTCGGGCCAGACCACGCTGTATGACGGCCGTACCGGCGATGCCTTCGAGCGCCAGGTGACTGTCGGTTACATGTACATCCTGAAGTTGAACCATCTGGTCGACGACAAGATGCACGCGCGCTCGACAGGTCCGTACAGCCTCGTCACCCAGCAACCGCTGGGCGGCAAGGCGCAGTTCGGCGGTCAGCGTTTCGGTGAAATGGAAGTGTGGGCGCTCGAGGCCTATGGCGCTGCCTACACCTTGCAGGAAATGCTCACGGTCAAATCCGACGACGTCAACGGTCGCACCAAGATGTACAAGAACATCGTGGATGGCGATCACAAGATGGAAGCGGGTATGCCCGAATCGTTCAACGTTCTTTTGAAAGAGATGCGCTCGTTGGGCATCGACATCGAACTGGAACACGAATAAGGCTTCAACCGGACATTCGGCGCGTTTCGCTGTTTAAGGAGTATCGCTCGTGAAAGACCTACTTGATCTGTTGAAGTCCCAAGGACAGGTTGAAGATTTCGACGCCATCAGCATTGGCTTGGCGTCGCCGGAAAAGATTCGCTCGTGGTCGTACGGCGAAGTGAAGAAGCCGGAGACCATCAACTACCGCACTTTCAAGCCCGAGCGCGACGGTCTGTTCTGCGCCAAAATCTTTGGACCGATCAAGGATTACGAGTGCTTGTGCGGCAAGTACAAGCGCTTGAAGCATCGCGGCGTGGTGTGTGAGAAGTGCGGCGTGGAAGTGACCTTGGCCAAGGTCCGTCGCGAGCGCATGGGCCACATCGAACTGGCGAGTCCGGTCGCGCACATCTGGTATCTGAAGTCGCTGCCGTCCCGCATGGGCCTGCTGCTCGACATGACGTTGCGCGAAATCGAACGCATCCTCTATTTCGAAGCCTATGTGGTGGTCGAGCCGGGCATGACTGATCTCGAGCGCGGTCAACTGCTCTCGGAAGAGTCTTACCTCGATGCGATCGAGCAGTACGGCGACGACTTCGATGCGCGTATGGGCGCCGAAGCGGTCTATGAGCTGCTGAAGACCGTGGACCTGGCCCATGAGGTCAAGACCATCCGTGAGGAGTTGCCGAAGACCAATTCCGAAACCAAGATCAAGAAGCTCACCAAGCGCTTGAAGCTCATGGAGGCCTTCCTCCATTCCGGCAACCGTCCCGAATGGATGGTGATGAAGGTGCTGCCGGTGCTGCCGCCGGAACTGCGCCCGCTGGTGCCGCTGGATGGCGGCCGTTTCGCGACCTCGGATCTGAACGATCTGTATCGTCGCGTCATCAACCGTAACAATCGCCTCAAGCGTCTGCTCGATCTGAACGCGCCCGACATCATTGTGCGTAACGAGAAGCGCATGCTGCAGGAAGCGGTAGACGCGTTGCTCGACAACGGTCGTCGTGGTCGCGCCATCACCGGCACCAACAAGCTGCCGCTGAAGTCGCTGGCCGACATGATCAAGGGCAAGCAGGGCCGTTTCCGGCAGAACCT
>CAMCBY010000129.1 GCA_945873015.1 Klebsiella pneumoniae | reverse complement strand
AACGCCGCGCGCTCGCCACACCCGACAGCGAGAACCGCGCACAAAAAACCAGCCAGCAAAACGAGATTAAGCTGGCTGTGGGGCATTACAAAAATATCAATTAAAACAAATACTTACGATTACGAGGCGAGGCACTAAACCTTGTGATAAACCTCGGCACCCTTTTTCACAAACTCGATCGATTTCTGTTCCATGCCTTTGGCCAGAGCATCTTTTTCATCCAAACCTTGCTTGGCCGCGTAGTCGCGCACATCTTGCGTGATTTTCATCGAGCAGAAATGCGGGCCGCACATCGAGCAGAAATGCGCCAGCTTGGCGCCGTCCTGCGGCAGGGTTTCGTCGTGGAAGAGCTTGGCTTTATCCGGATCGAGACCCAAATTGAACTGATCGTCCCAACGGAATTCAAAGCGCGCCTTCGACAGCGCGTTGTCGCGGATCTGCGCACCGGGGTGGCCCTTGGCGAGATCTGCAGCATGCGCGGCGATTTTGTAGGCCATGATGCCGTCTTTCACGTCGTCTTTGTCCGGCAAGCCGAGGTGCTCTTTCGGCGTCACATAGCACAGCATCGCCGTGCCGTACCAGCCGATCATCGCCGCACCGATCGCGCTGGTGATGTGGTCGTAGCCCGGTGCGATGTCGGTGGTCAGCGGCCCCAGCGTGTAGAACGGCGCTTCGTGGCAGATTTTCAACTGCAAATCCATGTTCTCTTTGATCATGTGCATGGGCACGTGGCCGGGGCCTTCGATCATGGTTTGCACGTCGTGCTTCCAGGCGATCTTGGTCAGTTCGCCCAAGGTGGCCAGTTCGGCCAATTGCGCTTCGTCGTTGGCATCGTAAATCGAGCCGGGGCGCAGGCCATCGCCGAGCGAGAAGCTGACGTCATAGGCCTTCATGATTTCGCAGATGTCTTCGAAATGGGTGTAGAGGAAACTTTCCTTGTGATGAGCAAGACACCATTTCGCCATGATCGAACCGCCGCGCGACACGATGCCGGTCACGCGTTTGGCGGTCATCGGGACATAGGCGAGGCGGACACCGGCATGAATGGTGAAATAATCGACGCCCTGCTCGGCCTGTTCAATCAATGTGTCGCGGAAGATCTCCCAGGTCAGCGCGGCGGCGTCGCCATCGACCTTCTCCAGCGCCTGATAAATCGGCACCGTGCCTATCGGCACTGGCGAGTTGCGGATGATCCACTCGCGGGTTTCGTGAATGTTCTTGCCGGTAGACAAGTCCATCACCGTGTCGGCGCCCCAGCGCGTTGACCAGGTCATCTTCGCCACTTCTTCCTCGATGGTGGAAGTGACCGCCGAATTGCCGATGTTGGAATTGATCTTCACCAGGAAGTTGCGGCCGATGATCATCGGTTCGGCTTCGGGGTGATTGATGTTGGCCGGAATGATCGCGCGACCGCGTGCGATCTCGTCACGCACGAATTCGGGAGTCACGACCGCCGGTATCGAGGCGCCAAAGTCATGGCCCTTGTGCATGCGGCCGCAGGCTGCCGCCAGCGCCTCATAACGCTGGTTCTCGCGAATCGCGATGTATTCCATTTCCGGCGTGATGATGCCCTGGCGCGCGTAGTGCATCTGCGTGACATTGGCGCCGGCCTTGGCGCGACGCGGCAAACGCTTGTGGGCAAAATGCAGGTGGGCCAGATTGGCGTCGGCGGCACGCGCACGACCGTAACGCGAAGTCAGATCGCCCAATTCTTCAGTATCACCGCGCTCGGCTATCCACGGCGCGCGCAGCGCAGGCAGGCCGTGGCGCAGATCGATGCGCGCATCGGGATCAGTGTAAGGACCGGAGGTATCGTAGACGGTGATGACCGGATTCGCTTCGAGGCCGCCCCGCACTGCGGTGCCGTGTTGTTCAATTTCGCGCATCGGCACGCGAATGTCCGGGCGGCTGCCGGTGACATAGATTTTGCGTGCACGGGGAAACGGCTGTACGGCTGCGTCATCAACAGCAGCGGACTCACTCAAGGGGATTTCGGGAACGGCATTCATGGCATGGACCTCATAGGCTCGCACGCCGGCGTGGGTGTCGGCGTTGTCGATGGGAGCACCAGGAGGGCCACTGCTTTCCTACGCCGGCATCACCCGGGTCAGGTTCGAAGGGTATGTTCTCAGCTCCGCCTCGCAGTGGAGCACCCCTAGCTTCGCTCGTCGCGGCACTATGCTGGCAATGCCGCGCGTTTGCAAGGCGGTCGGCTTATGTCTGCGCCGTTCCGCCGATATTCAAAATCGCCATCGTGCAGCGCGAAATACAGGTCGGGCGACCCTCGTCATCGCGCAGGCGGATGTCCCATACCTGGGTGCTGCGGCCACGGTGCAGGGGTGTGGCGCGGCCGGTGACAAAACCGTCGCGTGCGCCGCGCAAATGATTGGCGTTGATTTCAAGACCGACGCAGGTCTGGTGCGCATGATCGAGCGTGCTGTAACAGGCGACCGACGCCAGCGTTTCGGCCAACACCACCGACGCGCCGCCATGCAAGAGGCCGGCAGGTTGTTTGTTGTGTTGCACGACCGGGATGCGCGCCTCCAGCCAGTCGTCACCGGCCGCCGTGAATTCGATACCCAGGTATTCGACCAACAGGCCGCTGTTGGCGCGCCGCGCCGCCGCCAACACATCATTCACCGTCCAGATTGCCTGGCCTGTCATGCAAGAGTCCCTCGTGTGCTTGTAAACATCTCGATGCTAACGGCACAGCAACGCCGCTTCCACGCCATCGAGCGTCTTTGTCTGTGTTGATTGACTCGCAGCTAAGGACGGCGCCTGCTTTTCTTTTGTGGGTCAGACTTCAGTCTGACATTCCAAAGCGCCCACCGGATCAAAGATAGACCTGATGTCAGGCTGAAGCCTGACCCACAATAGCTTCGGTGATTACAACCGCGAGTGGGCCCTGGCCAGCAGCATTTCGGCCTCGGCCATCAAGCGACTGACGATGTCTGCAGCCGGCGGCAGGTCATGGATGAGGTCTGCCGCTTCGCCGACGATCACCGGCGCGATGCGTGTATCTCCGGCAGCGAGTGCGCGCTCGAAGGCGTGCTGATGGGTGGCGAGAGCATCATTCAAGGCCGCGGCTTGCCCGGGAAAGCGCGTGGTCATGTCATTGGCGAGGGTGCGCAGGCTGTAGCCTGCCGGCCAGTCCCAGCCACGCAGTCGGTCGAACACCGCGCCGCGCACGGTGTCGTCTCCACTCGCGTTCAACACGGCCTGCTGCGCCTGCGGTGACACCCGCGCCTCGCGACTTGCATAAAAGCGCGAGCCCAACATTACGCCGCAGGCCCCGAGCATCAACGCTGCAGCGATACCCCGCCCATCGGCGATGCCGCCGGCCGCCACCACCGGCAAGGGCGCGACCGCGTCGACCACGGCCGGCACCAGGGCGAACGTGCCGCGCATACCGGCATGACCACCGGCGTCGCTGCCCTGCGCCACGATCACATCGGCGCCGGCGTCACGCGCCGCGTGGGCCTGTCGCACGCTCTGCACCTGCGCAATCAAGGCCGCGCCGGCGGCGTGGATGGCGGCGGCATAGGGTGCGATATCGCCAAACGACAGCAGCACCGCTCGCGGCCCGGCGGCGAGTGCGAGGTCCAGCAGTTCGCGGCGCTGATCGAGACGCCAGTTGATGAAGCCGACACCAATCGCTGCATCGCCTGCCGCCGCCAGTTCAGCGCCCAGCCATTCCGGGTCACCATACCCGCCACCGATGAGGCCGAGGCCGCCCGCGCGCGTCACGGCCGCGGCAAGCTCACCGCCAGCGACATTGGCCATCGGCGCGAGCAGCAGCGGGTGCTCGATGCCCAAGCGCACACACAGATTTGAGGTAATGGCCATCGCGATATTCTTCCCCTGCAGTCGGCGCAGCGTGGGCCGCGTTAAAATGCTATGTGCGGGCGCCGCAGTCGCGCCAGTCGTCACCACCATAACAAACGACAAGCCCAGGCAAGGTGTTCACGGGTAATTTCATTGTTCGTCAGTTGGCAACTACGTTGTGCAGGCCAAGGCGCTGGCTTGAGTTGCCCCTATAATCACGACATCGACTCACCGCGCGCCGGCGCTCACTTCCACGCAGTTCGAGGTAAGGAACAAGCGTATGTATTGGCCCGTTCCCGACGCGCAACGCGTCACCTCGTTTGAGCCACTGTAGCGCGGGTTCTGTCATCGATGTCCACTCCCCTCGAACGCAAGCCGGCACCGGCCAGCCCCGATCCGCTGTTGCTGGCGGCTTTCAACGCCACCGCCGACGCCTTCGTGGTCGTCGACAGCGCCCAATGCGTGCAGCACATCAATCTTGCCGCCAGCGCCCTGCTCGGTTACAGCACCAGCGAAGCCATCGGCCGGCACTGGCAGGACGTGGTGCAATTTGTCGAGGGCGGGCCTGGGGCGATCGATGCCGGCCACGATTGTGCGGCACTGAGCATGGAGTCCGACCATGCCACCCTGTGTCTGCGTAATGGCAGCCTGAAGGCGGTCGCGGCGCGCATTGAAGCAATGGCGGCGGGCGCCCAGGATGGCCGCCAGGGCGCATTGATTACCTTACGCGCCTCAGACCCGGTGGTGGCGCTCAAGAACGCCCTCGACGGCGCCGAGCAGCGCCTGCGCGTCGCGCTCGCCGGTGGCCAGGTCGGCCTGTGGGAATGGCAGGCTGACACCGATGTACTGCGCGAATCCGGTCATTGGGTGGGACGCACCGTACATACAGCCGGCGGTCGCGAGGTCCATGGGCGTGACATGCTCGCCTTTACCCATGCAGACGACGTCGAGCGCATTCGGCACGCGCTGGTCGCGCACCTGCGCGGCGAAACCGAAACCTATGAAGTCGAACAACGCGTGCGTCTGATCGACGGCGGCTACGTGCGCTTTCTGGTGCGTGGCCAGTTTTCCGAGCGCGGCGCCAATGGTCGTGCCCGCTACCTCATGGGGACTTACACCGACATCACCGCCATGCGCGAACAGGAGCAGTTGCTGCGTTTTGCGCTCGAGAGCAGCCAGCAGGGCATCTGGGAATGGGATATCAGCCACGACCGCATCATCGAACACCGTTTCTGGCGGCCGCAACGGGATCGTTACGACATCAACTCGCCGTTGAGCGGCGTCGATCTGCTGAACTACACCCACCGCGAAGATATCGCCCACGTGCGCGCACAACTGAGGAAACATCTGCGCGGCAACAGCGACGCAATCGAGGTCGAACTGCGCCTGCGTCGCCGCGACGGCTCCTATGGGTATTTCCTGGTACGCGGACGCGCGCCCGAACGTGATCACCGTGGCCGCTGCGAGCGCCTGATCGGCACCTATACCGAGATCACCGCACTCAAGGCCAACGAACGCGTGCTGCAGATTGCGCTGGAAAACGGCCGCCAGGGATTGTTCGATTGGGATCCGGACGCAGACCGCATCGAATTCTCGCGCGAGTGGTACGCGATGCTGGCCTATCCGGAGGGTTCGATCACGTCTCATTCAGACAACGTACAGCGCATTCTGCATCCCGACGATCGCGCCGTCGGCCGCAGCGTTCTGATCCCGATGCTGAAGGGCGAGTGTGACGATTTTCAGGTGGAGCATCGTTTCCGACACAGCGACGGCCACTATCTCAATATCCTCTCGCGAGGACGCGTGATTGAACGCGGCAGCGACGGCCGCGCTAAACGCATCATTGGCACCCACGTCGATGTCACCACCCTCAAGGACACCGAGGCGCGCCTGCGCGAATCGCGTCAATTGCTCGAAACAGTGCTCGACGCGCTGCCGCTGCGGGTATTCTGGAAGGACCGGGACAGCCGTTACCTCGGCTGCAACCGACGTTTCGCCGAGGACGTCGGTGTGTCTCCCAATACTGCCATCGTCGGCAGACTCGATGTGCAATTGCCGTGGCATGAAGTCGCCTCAGCGCTGCGCGAGGACGATCAGCGAATTCTCAACGGCATCGAGCGGCGCATCACGGTCGAGCGCCGCTTGACCCCCGCAAGCGGCGAACAGATCTGGGTCGAGACCCATAAAGTCCCCATCCACGATAGCGATGGCGACATCATCGGTGTGCTCGGCATCTACGACGACATCACCCTGCGCCGCGCCCGTGAACAGCAGTTGCAGGTGGTGGCCAATGCCCTGACCAGCGGCAAACAGTCGCGTCTGCTCAATGCGGTGACACGCGCCGCAGCCGAACTGGCGGGTGCCGATTACGCCTTTGTCTCGCGCATCAATGGTGATGGCACCGCGACGGTGTCGGCGTATTTTCCTGGCCAGGATATTTTCAAGGGCCTCACCTACACGCTGGCGGGCACGCCCTGCGAAACCACCATCAACGACTCCGGTTGTTTTGTCGGAGAGGGTGTCGCGCAACGTTATCCGCGCGATGAGATGCTCGCAGAGCGCGGTATAGAGGCCTATTTCGGTCAACCGCTCGCCACCAGCGACGGCGAAATCATCGGCCTGTTCACCATGATGTTCACCAGTCCGGTTACCGATCGCGAGCGGGTGCGGCCGGTCATCGATATCTTCTCCGCACGCGCCGTCACGGAACTCGAACGTGAACGCACCCATGCCGAACTGCGCACCAGCGAGCAGCGTCTCAACGCGGCCATGGAAGGCGCCCATCAAGGGCTATGGGAATGGGAGGTCGATTCCGACGCGCTGACCACCTTCGGCAGCCGCTATGCGGGCATCGACGAACACGGCGCGGCGCCGCTGGGCACGGGCAGCACGCTGGTCTCGCGTGTGCATGGCGAGGATCAGGCGCGTATGCGTAGCGCCCTGCGCGACTATCTGCGCGGCGAGTCACCGCTGTTCGCCTGCGAGGTGCGCCTGCTCGGCGCCGATCTCACCTATCAATGGACTCTGGTGCGTGGTCGTGCCACCTCATGGGATGCACCCGGCCACGTGCAACGTATGCTCGGCACCTTTACCGACATCTCAGCGCTCAAGGATTCGCAGGCAGCGCTGGAACGCTCGCAGCAGTTTCTGGAACTGATAGTCGATACCGTGCCGCAAGCCATCTTCTGGCAGGACCGTTCGTTCCGTTATCTAGGCTGCAACCGCCAGTTCGCCGAACTCGCCGGCGTCTCCAACCCCGACGAACTGCTGGGCAAGACCGACCGCGACCTGTGGTGGGCCACGCAGTCGGCGCTCTTCGTCGAAGAAGACCAACCGCTGATTGACGGCCTGATTGAAACTGTCGCGCATGAGACTGAACTCACCACCCCCTATGGCGAACCGCGCTGGGTCGATCTCATCAAAGTGCCGATACGCGACAGCGCTGGCACCATCATCGGTGTGCTAGGTGCGATTCACGATATCTCGGTACGCAAACGCGCCGAAGAACACGCCCAGCGCCTGTCGCTCTACGACCCGCTGACCAATTTGCCCAACCGTCGTTATTTCGCCGAACGCCTCGAAGCCAGTCTGGCGTCGGCTGCGCGTCGCAGCAGTTGTGGTGCGCTGCTGTTCATCGACATGGACCAATTCAAACGCATCAACGACACGCTCGGCCATTCCGTCGGTGATGCGCTGCTGCAGGCGGTCGCCAACCGCCTGCTTAATGTCACCCGCCAGGAAGACATGGTGGCGCGCCTCGGCGGCGATGAATTTGTGGTGCTGTTACCCGATCTGGCCACCGACAAAGACCACGCGGCGCGCCAGGCACGCCTGGTCGCAGACAAGATTCACGAAACCCTCGGTCAGCCTTACCAATTCGACCACCATCAATTCCATGTCACGCCGACCATCGGCATCACGCTGTTCCCGGACGCCGGCAAAGGCGTCGAGGACGTGCTGAAAGAAGCGGATACCGCCATGTA
Source organism: Klebsiella pneumoniae (assembly GCA_945873015.1). Lineage (GTDB taxonomy): Bacteria > Pseudomonadota > Gammaproteobacteria > JADJYF01. Next base: position 1,281 of record CAMCBY010000129.1, on the reverse strand, counting down.
CAGCGGCAAATCCGCTGGGCGCAATGTCACGCGTTTCTTTCAACCGGAGATGGAACAAAACGCGCAGGAACGACTGCTGCTCGAAAGTGACCTGCGCGCCGCGATACGCCGCGCACAGCTCGCACTGGTGTTCCAGCCGCAGATTGACGGTGACGGCCGTGTAAGCGGCGCCGAAGTACTGCTGCGCTGGCATCATCCGAGCCGCGGGCTCATCTCGCCGGCCGACTTCATTCCGATCGCCGAAGAGCGCGGTCTCATCATCGATATCGGGCGTTGGGTGCTGGAAGCCTCGTTCGCTACCTATCGCCGCTGGCTGGACGACGGGCAGGTGGATGTCGGCGAACTCGCCATCAACGTCAGTTCACGCCAGTTCCGCTCCGATACCTTTCTTGAAGATGTCGAACAGTTGCTGAGTGCCTATCGTATTCCGCCGCGTCGCATCGTATTCGAGATTACCGAGAGCACGGTCATCGAAGACGTCAACGCCACCATCGCCATCATGGACCGCCTGCGGCGCCTCGGTGTGCTGTTCGCACTCGACGATTTTGGCGTCGGCTACTCGTCGCTGTCCTACCTCAAGCGTCTGCCTATCGACCAGCTCAAGATAGACCGTTCGTTCATCGCCGATATCGGCAGCGATCGCAACGATGAAATCATCTGCCAGACCATTGTCGCCATGGGTCAGCATCTCGGCCTCGCGACCGTTGCCGAAGGCGTCGAGACCGACGCCCAACTGACGTTCCTGAAAGGCCTGCGCTGCAACCGCTACCAGGGATATCTGTTCCTGCGGCCATCTTCAGAGGCGGAGTTCCTGCGCTACTGCGCAGCCTCGGCGGCCGGCGATGAGTTCAGTGCGTCGTAGATCGCCCGCAACAGGTCGTCGGCGCGTATCGGCTTGTTCAGAAAGCAGCGCACACCGATGCGTGCGGCCTGATCGGCGTCGATGACCGCGCTGTAGCCCGAGATCAGGATGACTGGCAGCTGCGGTCGCAGCGCCAACGCAGCGGCCGCGAGTTGTGCACCGGTCAACTGCGGCATGGTCTGATCGGTAATCACCAGGTCAAAATCATCGGGTGCGCTGCGCAGCAACTCGAGCGCACGAGGTGCGTCGCTTTCGACCACCACCGCAAAATCGTGCATCTCCAGCAGTTCGCCGATAAAACTGCCCACCGCACGCTCGTCACCCACCACCAGCACCCGCGCTCGGCGCGTGGTTGGCATTGCAGGCGCAGTTTGTTCATCAAGTCCGACACTGCCACCGACGAGCGTCGTCAAGGGAAA
>CAMCBY010000128.1 GCA_945873015.1 Klebsiella pneumoniae | reverse complement strand
TATAAGTCATCACTGACCGGAAAGAACAGTTCCGAGGGCTTGCGCACCACTTGATAGACCCAGTTCACGCTCGGCACCAGCAGCAGCGCGAGGATGACACCCAACAGCAGGTAGACGAAGGCCGGCACGCGGGTGAGGAACACAATGCGCGGCATCCAGCGGGCAGTGAAGGAGGGAGCTGTCGGTGCGTTGAGCCCACGTTTGATGGGTTGTCCCGGCACGGGTACGGCGGGCGCTTTCGCGCGTTTGGCGGCCGGCGCTATACGCCCGGCGTCGCGGCCGCGAGGCGTGGCGGACTTGCGCGGGGTCGCCGGCTTGCGGGTTTTGCGCGCGCTGGGTGGGTGGGAGGCGGGCGGTCGCGGCATGGCGGAAGCGTAACGAATCAGCCGCGAACTCTGCCAGTGCTGTGAGCGCGACCGGCTCGACACTGCGGCCCGCGCGCGAAGCCTTACGTCGCTTTGGGTAATACTCAAAACGACGCCGCACTCGCAAGCTTGAGCGGCTCACCACGGGGAGGATATCCATGAGTACAGAGGCACGCCTACAGGCTCTCGAACGCGAGCTCGGGCGCTTGCACGACATACGCGCCATCGAGCAACTGAAATATCGTTACGCGAACTATTGTGACAACGGCTACGACCCTGAAGGCATTGCGTCGCTGTTCATTCCCGACGGCGTGTGGGTGGTCAACGGTGTTGGCGGCGATGTTGCCGGTGCTGCGGCCATCCGCGAGCATTTCCGTGAGCTATCGAAATCCATCTCGTGGGCGCTGCACTTCATGATTGCGCCACAGGTGGAAGTGGCAGACGACGGCCAGAGTGCAATCGGCAAATTCTATCTGTTATGCCATTGCACCATCGCCAAGAGCGATAAACCGGCTGACAACGACGCCGTGGTGCTGACCCTCAATTACGTCGACCAATTCGTCAAACGTAATGGCCAATGGCTGTTCAAGGAATTGCGCGGCAGCATGCATCAGGCTTCAACCTGGGAGCTCGGTTGGGTCAAACAACAATGGCGTCCCTGAACAAGGAGCAAGATATGAATAAAGCTGTACGTACGGTTGCGATCCTCGGTCGCAAGAATGGCATGAGTTTCAAGGAATTTGATGACTACTGGTTGAACGTACACGCACCACTGGCGGCCAAACTGCCGGGTTTGCTGCGTTATGTGCAGCGCCATGTCGAAGCGCCGAGCGCTGAATTCGGAATCGATGGGTTTGCTTTTATCGACTATGAGAGTGCGCAGGCGATGGACGCGGCGTGGGCCAGCGAAGCGGGCCAGAAAGCCTTGGCCGATGTGCCGAATTTTCTTGGCCGTCACGAGGTGGTGATCATCACCGACCACGTGGTCGTGGATAACGAAGGCAGGTAGTGGCTTGGCAGAGCGCCCGGGACGGCGCAGCTCAGTGCGAGCAGTGAATGCGTGCGGCGCGCAGGCGCCGCACGCGAATCAGAGCAGACGAATCAGGACGCGGCGTTGCCGACGCGACGGCGACGCGCAGCGCCCAACACGCCGCCCACGGCCAGCAGTGCCAGGGTGGTCGGCTCCGGCACATCGACCTGCACGCGGCTGAAGTCCAGCGACACGTCGTCGAGCAAGAGCCCGAGGTTGTCACCACCGGCGTGCGCAAAGCTGAGTGCGCCGCTGCCGGCAGCGGCGCCGAGTGTGAAGGTGCGGCTGATGTTCTGCAAACCGGCATTGGAAGCCAGCGTAAATACTTCGCTGTACACACTGCCGAGTGCGACCGTGACCGAGTTACTGTCGCCGCGGGTCGAACCACCGAGCTGAAAGTTCAGGGTGTAGGTGCCGGCCAGCAGGTTGAACAGGGTATTGGTGGTGATGGTGCCGGCATTTTGGCTGGAGCCATCGAGGTCGACGTAGTTGCCATTGCCGGGGTAGAAATCGAAGGAACCAGTGCCGACCACGTCGATGGTACCGTCGCTCACCGTCCAGTTATCGAGGCTGGTGTTGAGCCCCAGTGCCTCGCCATCAAAGGTATCGCTGAACAGCGGCACGGCCTGGGCGGCGGTGGCGGTCAACAGGGAAAGCGCGAGTGTGGCGGCGACGGTGTGACGCATGGTGCGATCCTTATCCTGAAAGAAGTACTGTTGCGAGCTAGAGCAATGATCGGGCCAGCGCAACCAAAGTGAATGATTTCAGAATATTAGTGGCAGGCGCCAGTATTGCAGGCGTGTTTATGTAAAGACGCTTGACGAACTGTGACGCCCTTCCCGATCTTGGCCGGGAGATCTCCGAGCCTGGCGCCCCTCCACCCGCGAAGGTAAGGCGCACACTCATGTTAATCAATCGATTAGCGCTGTTATCCCGTCAGGCCGGAGTGTAAAGAATCTGGACTTTCGGCGCTCGCGCTTCAGCGCGGCACCGGCGGCAGTTGCTCGAGTATCGGCACCGGCATGTCCTGCGGGTCGGCCTCGAAGCCGATATCGACCACCAGTGCCCGCTCGCGGTCGAGCTCCTGTTTGGCGGCCGCCAGCACCAGGCTGCGCACCGCCGCCTGACAGCGCGGGTCACCACCGGCGCGCGTTTCCTGAATCAACTCGCCGACCGCTGCGCGCAGCGCGAACACCGTCGTTTCCAGCTCTGCCGGCTCGGCGCGGGCGCGCTCGAGTACATCGGCGCCGCTGTCGTTCAAGGCCTGCAACTGCGCGACGGCCGCGCCAGCCACCGTGGTGCCGACCGCGGCCAGCAGATCCTGCGACAACCTGACATACCGCTCGAGCTCGTCGCGATCGTAGCGATAGGCTATCGGCAGTCGCTTGGCCACCAGATTCAAAGTGGCAATGACCAGGCGCGCCTGTTCCTGGGCGAGACGATTGTCGGCATCCACCGCCGGCAGCACGATGTCGCTCATGGCCTTGATCATGCTCTGCAGTTGCAACTCAGGGCGTACGTCCATTCAAGCCACCTCATTCAGCATTTTGCGGATGAGTTCGAGGTTCACGTAGCCGAGTCCCATGATCCAGTTGAGCAGCAAGTCCTGATGGGTCTTGCCATTGCGTGCCGGACGATAGCCCGATGCCAGCACGATCACCGCCGCGCGGAAGGCGTGGAACAGGTGGTAATACTTCAAGGTCTGGCGGTTGATGACGCGGCCCGAGGCTTTTTCGTAGGCGGTGTAGAACGCCTCAATCGGCATCATGCCGTTGGCGATGATGGTCACACCATCTTCGGCGACATGGGTCAGATACGGCAGGGTCACATAGGCGATATCTTCATGGAAGTCGCCAAGGCGCCCGAGTTCCCAGTCCAGCCACGCCGAGATCCGCACATCGTGTTCGGTGTAGAGAAAATTGCCGGCGCGGTAGTCGCCATGCAGTAGTGAGATGCTGTCGGCTACCGGCAGGTTGTCGCGCAGCCAGCCAGCGGCAAGGCGCAGCAGCGGAATGTCGCGATTGCTGTCTTCTTCCCACACCCGTTCCCACCAGGCGAGATTCCAGTCCATGGCCTCGGTGCTGCCGGCGCGCGGCACGTCGAGCGAGTCCAGGCACGCCGTGCGCCAGTCAAAGTTATGCAGGGCTGCCAGATGGGCGACGAACTGTGGCGCGAGACGCTGACGAATGTCCGGCCCGAAGTTGATGCCGAGTCCCGATACGTTGGCAACGATGCCACTTGGTTTGACTACACCTTCGGCAAATCCATAGACGATGGCGGGATAGGGAAAATAACTGCCGTGCTGATCGAGCCAGTACACCTTCGGCACCGGCACCACGTCGGCAACCGCACGTATGATCTCGAATTCGCGCAGCCGACTGCTCTCGACAATGGATTCCGCCGGTTCCATACGGATCACCATCGCAGTGCGGGTGCGGACGCCGTGTGGCGCTTGCCAGTCGAGGCTGAACGCGACTTGCAGCTTTGATGCCCCACCGGACAGCCAGCGCACTTCGTCGATGCAAAACGGTGTATCGAGCTCGGCCTTGAGCAAGGTCGTCAGGCTGTCCTGCATGGTGGCGAGACTGACTGGTGCATAGGGTGGCCCGGCGCGCCGCTCGAGTTTGCGGGTCAACACCCGATCAACTTCGGTTTCCACCCGAAAGCGTTGACGCAGGCTCGCAATCCACGCCGCCGAGGGCCGATTTTTATCGATGACTTGCACGACGATGAGTTTCTCCTCGCTGCGCTGTCGGCGCCAGCGCTACAACAGCGTGTCGAGCTTGACGCGCAAGTCCTCGAGCAGGGAATAGGAAATGCCAGTCAGCCACGCCACCAGTACATCGTGATGAGTCTTGCCGTTGCGCGCCGCGCGGTAGCCGCTGGCGAGACAGATGGCGACTATCTTCAAGGTGCCGAAGATGTCGTAGAAATCCAGCACCGAAGCGATTACCGGCAGACCCGAGGCCTGCTCGTAGCGCGCGAAGAATTCCTCGCGCGGCAGCAGGCCACCGACCAGGAAGGTTTTGCCGTCTTCGGCAACGCCGCCCAACAGGCCTTTGATGGCCCACGCCAGATCGCCATGCCGGTCGCCGAGATAGGCCATCTCCCAATCGAGCCAGGCGCTGATGCGGGTGTCGTGTTCGGTGAACAGGAAGTTGCCGGTGCGATAGTCGCCATGCACCACCGACACATGGTCGACCGGTGGCATGTTGGCACGCAGCCAGGCGAAAGCGAGGCGGATGAGCGGCACATCTTCGTTGATGTCTTCCTCCCACACCCGTTCCCAGTGATTGAGGTCCCATCGCACCGCATCGAGGCCGGGTGCGGGTTTATCAAATGCGCCGAGTTCGCTCGCACGCCAATCAAAAGTGTGGATACGAGCGAGGTGATCGGCAAACTGCGTGCCGAGCGCGCCGCGCATGGCCGGTGGAAAAAATGTGCCGACGCCGCTGACGCCGCTGTTCGAAGTGCTGGGTTTGGGCGCGCCGTCGACAAAGCCGTAAATAATCGCGGGGTAGGGCAGAAACTGCCCCTCGACATCGACCCAGTAGGCTTGCGGCAGCGGCACCACGCCATGCAGCGCGCGGATGATCTGAAATTCGCGCAGACGGCTGGTCTCGGTGATCGACTCGCACGGTTCCATACGCAGCACCATACGCGTGGAAGTGCGACCGACGCCGGGCTGCGACCAATTCAAGGTGAAGGCCATCTGCAGTTTGGACGCGCCGCCGGATAACCAGCTCGCCGCACTGAGCGTGAAGTCGTCATCGAGTTCGCTGCGTAACAGCGCCTCGACGCCGGCCACCAGGGTCTCGAGGCTGACGGCGACAAAGGGCGGGCCGGCGCGGCGCTGCAGCTTGCGGGTCAGCACACGGTCGAGTTCGCGTTCGCAGGGCAGACGCTCACGCAGCGCAGTTATCCAGGCCGCGGTCGGATGATCTTTGTCGAAGCGTGTCACGGCAGCAGTGACTCGATGGCGGGCAGCGCGTCCGCGTCGCTTTCCCAGCCCTGGCTGACATGCCAGGCGCGTTCGCGCAGTAACTGTTCGCGGGCGTGGGCGGTGACGAGGCTGCCGACACGCTTGCGTGTCACTTCGTCGGCATGGCTGTAGAGCGTGCTGACCAGCGTGCCGATGTGATCGCGTAATTCAAAATTCGCCGCTTCGAGCTCGGCCGGTTCGGCGCGTGCGCGGTCGAGTACATCCTGTGCGCTGGCGACTGTGTCGCGCAGCGGGTTCAGTACTTCGTCCGCCGCCGGCACCTGCACCGCCACACCACTCAAGTGCTCGGCGAGCTCAAGAAAACGCGCCAGCTCGTCGCGCTCGAAGCGATACCACAGCGGCATGCGCTCCGCCAGCAAACCCAACACGCCGATCACCAGTCGCGATTGTTCCTGGGCCAGCTTGTTGTGCGGATCAACGGCGGGCAGCACCACCTCGGTCATCGCCTTGATCACTGACTGCAGCGCAAACGCAGGGCGCAGTTCCATGTAGACATCCCTCAAATAGGCAAACAGCGTAGCCGGCGATGTGCACCGCCGGCAGCAGGCAGGCAGCGCGCTCAGTAATAGCGTGCGCGCAGAGCGTCCCGATGGCGGGTCAGATAGGCGCGACTCAAACCCATCTGTTGCACGCCATAACCACGCTTGCCGTCATGATTGACGCGCATCGAGGCTTGCGTATAGGTGTTGGACGGATAGGGCGCCCACAGACAACTGTTGACGGTTGAATAGGTGAACACCGACTGTTTGCCGCGAATATCGGTGACCTCGAGTTCACCGCCCATCGGCACCAGCTTGCGGTATTCCTGGATGCCGCGCGCCGCAGTGATGCCATAGAGTTTGTCCTGTTCAAGAATGTAGCCGCTGATATGCGGGCCCATCTCGGCGGTCTCGGCGATGTTGTGACCGGTAAACAAATGCACCGTCAGGTCGCGACCGAAACTTGCGTGCCACCAGATTACTGGCGAGTTATCGCGTTCGGGGCGCGGGCCCCAGCTGCGATCGCCGGTATCCACGCAGTCGATGACATAACGTTTGCCGCGAATCACCAACTCGCCGGTGATGTGATAGGTCAGCTCGTAATGCCCTGACCACGAACTGTCCCAGGCCGAGCCATTACGTTTGGCGGCGGTCGGGTCCATGGCCGGGTCGTTGATGTCATAGGGTTCGTGCAGGCCGACGTAATCGAGCGTAAAGCGCGTATCGTCGATGCCCTCGTAACTGACCTGATAACGTTTCAAAGGCTCGACCGCTTTCACGCTCAACCCATTAGGCAGGGTGAAATCGAGCAAGGATTTCGGGCAGGGCAGATGTTGCTGGTTATCGATGTAGAGCTGCTCTTCCCACAGATCGGTGATTCTGTCCATGATGGTGATGTCGCAGGCACACACCCCGAGCATCGGCCGCGTCAGCACATAGATGATGCCGTTGATATTGGCCTCGGGCACGCTGAACGGCAGGGCGATGGTTTCCACCCATTGCCAATGTGAATCGGGTTTGAAATGAAACTCGCAATCTTCGGGCTTGATCAAAACCTGCTCCTTTGCCGTGACACGGAAGTGGATGAGTGATGTGCGAACTTCGGCTCGCAGCGTACCGTGCGGACTGTAGTGGTGCAGGCCGCCGCTGGCAATCGTCGGGCCGGATTGTGCGAGCGCACAAAACGGCGCTCAGCCGTCCCGTCGGTGCGAATTCATGCGCACATTTATTGACGAGCATGGGTGCCGAGCCTCGCCTTTGAATGTGCGAATGAATTCGCACCTGCACAGGACCAACTTTAATCTCATCGGCAGGGTCGGCAGTGGCGGCCGTCAAATCCACGATGGGGCATGGTCGCGCGGGTGGCGCGCAATTTGGTGCAAATTCCTCGGGCGTCGCGCCACTGCGCTCACCCTCACGCTCGTGTAATTGCCCGTGCGCCAGAGTCAATGTCATCGATTGCGGCGCGCGCGGCATGATCCTTGCCCAACCACAGGGTATCGGTTTGATGTCCGTCCGCCCGGTTGAGGCACACCACTATGCAAGAACCCCCCGTCCTGCCTCGCGACAAAGCCCTGGCGGTCAACCTCGACCCGCGCTACTACGGCACCTTCGCCGAGATAGGCGCCGGTCAGGAAGTGGTCCGCTGGTTCTTTCGCACCGGCGGTGCGGCGGGCACCATCGCCAAGAGCATCTCGGCCTACGACATGAAGGTGAGCGACGCCATCTACGGCCCTTGCTCGCGTTACGTCTGTCGCGAACGACTGCAGGCCATGCTCGATTACGAGCAGCGTCTCAATGTCGAAAGACTGGCTGGCGCGCGCGGCGATGACACCACCTTCTTTGCCTTCGCCGATACGGTCTCGGCGCGCAGTTTCCGTGGCAATAATGAATGCCACGGCTGGATGGGCATCAAATTCCAGACCGGCCCGCACAGCGACGACAGTCAAATCGTTATTCATGTGCGTATGCTCGATCACGAGAATGCCTTGCAGCAGGAAGCGCTGGGTATCGTTGGCGTCAATCTCATCTATGGTGCGCGCTTTTTTCACGGCCAGCCGGAGCGGCTGCTGGAATCCCTGCTTGATGGATTGAGCACCAATCGTATCGAAATCGATCTGATTGAGTTTCGCGGCGCCGAATTTCGCCACGTCGATAATCGTGTAATGAGCCTGCGTCTGGTACAGATAGGCCTGACCGGCGCAGCAATGTTTTCCGCGGATGGTCATGTGCTGCAACCTTCCGAGGTGTTGTACAAAAAGCCGGTGCTGGTCGAGCGGGGCCGCTTTCGGCCGGTCACCTATGTCAATCTTGATCTGGCCGACGCCGCGCTCAAGAGTTTCGAGGCCGAGAGCGACGATGTCGCGCCGGGCGAGACGGTTTCGATCATGGAAATCACCATGCGTAATCTCATGGCCGATGGCGAGGTTGATCTCAACGACTTCCTGAGTCGCGCCGATGTGCTGGCCACCACCGGTCATACGGTCATGATCTCGGACTTCGCCGAGTACTACCGGCTGGCGACGTATCTGTTTCGTTACACCAATCGGCGGGTGGGACTCGCGATGGGCGGCATGAGCCTGTTGGATATTTTCGATGAGTCCTATTACGCCGATCTCGACGGCGGCATCCTTGAAAGTTTTGGTCGACTGTTCAAGAACAACCTCAAACTCTTTATCTACCCTTATCTCGACCCCGAGTCGCGCCAACTGGTCACCATCGACACCATTGAGGTGGCGCACAACCTGCGTCAGTTGTTTGGTTATCTGGTCGACCGGCGCTATATCGTGCAATTAAATGACATCAACCACGATTACCTCGAAATCTATTCGCCAGATGTGCTTAAAAAAATCGGTGCGGATAACCCGGAGTGGGAATCGATGGTGCCGCCACGGGTGGCTGAGGCCATCAAGGCGCGTGGTCTTTTTGGGTATGGCTGAAAGCTGTGCTGGCGGTATCGTCCTGTCGCTGAAGTTTGTCCAACACCTCGCGCCCGTGGGCGTAGCCGAGCCGTACTACTTGATCAAATTTATGCCACTGCAACATGCCGATGCCGAGCAGCGGCGGATTAAAGTAGATGTCGCTCAGTTGCTGCGCGCTGCGCTGGCGCGCGGTGCTGTAAAGCACCGACACGTTCATGAGATAGGCGGGCAGCGGCGGCAGGCGATAGTGGCGTTTGGCGCGCGGGCGCAGACGGTCGCGCAGCAGCGCCCAACTGCCGGGCATCTCCTTGTGATTGATG
>CAMCBY010000127.1 GCA_945873015.1 Klebsiella pneumoniae | reverse complement strand
CAGCGCTTTCAAGACCGCCTGCAAACGTAAATCGATATCTGGATTCATGCTTTTACGCTGCTGAACAATTCGTCGAGTTGGGCCATGAACACAGCCGAGCCGAAGGCCATCCAGGTCAGCACCAGATCCTGATGACTCTGGCTTTCACGCGCCGCACAGCAGGCCGAACTGTTGTTGATGATGATGCACTTCCAAGCGTTCAGGATTTCGTAATATCGAATGGTGTTGAGATTGATGCTCACGCCGGCCGCCTCGGCATAACGCTGAAAAAATTCTTCACGCGGCATAAGCCCTGAGATCAGCAGCTCACCGTCGGCGCGCGGCGTGCCGAACAGGCGCTGCACGCTCCACGCGAGATCCTCGTGAAAGTCACCGAGGTGCGCGAGTTCCCAGTCCAGCACCGCACTGAATTCGCCGCTCGGCTCAACGAACATGAAGTTGCCGATGCGATAGTCACCATGCACCACGACCGGTCGCTCGCATACCGGAGCGTGTTCACGCAGCCAGCGACCCACCACGGTCACCAGTGGATCGGCTTCAACCAAATCCTGCTGCCACACGCGTGACCACCAGTTGACCTGGCGCAGTGCGGCCTGCGTGGTGCCGGGAGTGGGCGCATCGAAATAGGAAAGCTCGGCGCGGCGCCAGTCAAAGGCATGAATGCGCGCGAGATTGGCGACGAACTGCGGCGCGAGTCGCGCTATCCAGTGTTCAAAACGGATACCGACGCCGGTGACGGCCTGGGCCGCGATGTCGGTCGGCGCGGTAGTGCCACTCACCCAGCGGGTGATGAGCCCCGGTTGCCCCAGGTAGAGGCCGTCAGCATCGACAAAACGCAACGCCGGCACCGGCACCACGCCGGCGAAGGCCTTCAACATTTGCGCTTCGCGCCCGCGACAGGTTTCGACAATACCCATCCACGGGTCCATACGCAGCACCAGGCGCTCGGGCGCGGCGTCGGCGTGCTGCAAAGTAAAAGCGAACTGTTCCTTGGAGGCGCCACCGGTCATGCGCGCCACATCACTGATGCGCACTTCGCGCAGCCCCTCGTGGGCGAACAAGGCGTCGAGCTGCGCGGTGACCTCGGCGACGCTGCGCGCGCTGTAGCCGCCTTGACCACGGCGCGCCATCTTGCGCGCCAGCACATGGGCAATACGCGCTTCGATGTCGCCGCTGGACCAGGCTGCGGCCGGCATGCTTCGTTTTATGGAACTCACCGTCGCCCAGACGTTATCAAAGTTTGCCGGCTGCGCGCAGACGCAGATAGGTATCGTAGAACCAGCCTTCCTGAAGCTCGCCGTAGCCGACCCGGCCAGTGGACGATACATAGCGGTTCATGACATTCGGCACGCCGACGCAGCCATAGGGTTCCCACAGGCCGGACGCGACCGGCGCGCCGAGAAAACGATGTTCGGTGCCACGCTCATCGGTGGCATGGATTTCATAATGGGCGCCCCACATACCATCACGCGCGACGATGACCTTGCCGGCGGTGCAGCCGTGGACCTTGTCGCCCTCCAGTACAAAACCGTGGGCGAAACTATGTTGCGCGTCGCTCGCGGCGTCGTAACTCATCGACCAGATGCCGTGGAAGGCGTAATCCGCGCCGAAAATGACGTGCAACCACGCCATCGGTTGCAAGGCCCGTTCCGGACGCACGCCCCAGGAGCGGTCCATACAATCGACGTAGTCGATGGCGTAGTCCTTGCCACGCACCGTGAGGTTGCCTTTGATGCGACACATTTGGTCGTAATGTCCGCCGTAGGCAGCGCCATAACCCGAGCCCGCGGTGCGCTCGTCATAGGTCTTGCGTGCCATCGGGTCCATCGCCGGGTCATGAATGTCATAGGCCGTCATGATGGCCTCGGCGTGCAATTGGAAGCGGGTGTCGTCGATACCCTCGTAGCTCACTTCATAACGTTGCGGGCCAGCGCTCAAGTCGCAGGCCATACCACTAGGCAGCGTAAATTTGCTGAATTCCAGCGGTGCCGGGATCTGCGCCTGATTGTCGCTGTACAGCGCATCGAGACGCGAACGGCCCAGACCCTGATAAATCTTGACGTCGCTGGTGGTGACACCGAGGCCGGGGCGCGCCATCACATAGGCACTGCCAAACAAACCGAGCTCCGGTACCGCAAAGGGCATGTAAAAAGTCTCAGCCCAACTGTGCCGGTTGGAGGCGTCGGTCAGATTGGCCATTGCCTCGGGGTGATAACTCATATCCTTGACTGTGATCATGGGATGTTCCGCGTTGAGGTCTGTCGGGCGTGGTGGGGTCGATGACGTGTAATGCGTCAATCGAGATCCTGACGCGAGAGCCCATGGCTACCGTCCAGGAATTTGTCGAAATGCATGTGTTGCTGGCTGACGCCCAGCGCGCCCAGCAGCGGCAATGCGGCGTCGATCATTGGCGGCGGTCCGCATAGATAGGCCTCGGTGTCGGCGGCGATCAATTGTTGGGTGGCGGCGGCGATCTGTTCGGTGACGAGACCGCGCGCGCCGCGCCACGGGTCATCCGTACCGACGTCGGACAACACCGGCACAAACTCGAAGGCGCCATTCCATTGCGCGGCGATCGCCGCAATCGCCTCGTGGCCATAAAGATCGGCCTCGGTGCGGGCGCCGAACAGCAACACGCAGTGCCGTCCAACCTGTCGCGCGGCAGCGTCCTGCAACATTGAAATCAGGGGCGCAAGACCGCTGCCGCCGGCGATACAGATCATGGGCGCACGACTGTCGCGCAACCAGAAATTACCGGCCGGGCCATGCACCTTGATGGGCACATCGACAAGATGTCCGGCGAACAGCAGTTCGGTGAATTCGCCCTCGGGCACACGACGGATGAACAATTCGAGGGTCTGATTGCCCTCGGCTGACGGCGCCATCGCCAGCGAATAGGCGCGCGCACCGAATATGGCATTGACCGCTAGCTGCACGTATTGCCCGGCATCGAAACGTAACGGCCGGTCGAGCTCGAGGGTCACACGCTTGATGTCGTGGGTGAGGTCCTGCACATCGAGAATGTGCGCCATGAAGTCGCCGGCCGGATTGAGGCGTTTGGTCGCCAGACCCGGCACGTCCAGCACCACATCGGTTTTGGCACCGGCCTGACAGGCGAGCACCACGTTGGAACGCAATTCCTCGGCCGACAGCACGTAGCCGAAGTTCGTGATCTCACGAATCTTGCCCGACACCAGCCGGCATTTGCACGCACCACAAGTGCCGACCGTACAACTGTGCGGAAACGCAATGCCCTGCGCGAGCGCGGCTTCCAGTATCGATTGCGAACGGCGCACCTCGAAGCTCAACCCCGACGGTTGTGCCGTTACTTTGCTGACGCTCTGCCCGAAGAGCGCACTCAGAATGCCCATGACCTATCGCTCCCCGCGATTGCCTGTTCGATTTCCACAAGCTGCGCCAAAAGTTAACATATAGTACGCATGATTACGATTTTCTGGCCCGATCTGAGCGGGCTGTGACAGCCAAGGGGAGAGTTCTCAACGATGTGGGTCTATAAGGAAATCCGGACGCTCGGCGATTACGTCAGTTATTACGCGCGACGCGCCGGCTCGCGCACCGCGCTGGTCTACGCAGACCACGTCACAACCTATGGCGAACTCGACGAACAGGCGACGCGTCTCGCCCACGGCCTGGCAGCGGCCGGTATCGGGCCCGGTGATCGGGTGGTGTACCTCGGCAAAAACTCCGACGACTTTTTCCTCGCGATGTTTGGCACGGTCAAACGCGGCGCGTGTTTCTGTCCTCTCAACTGGCGGCTGTCGGAGCCAGAGTTGTGTCGCGTGCTGGCCGACTCCGAAGCGCGTTTCGCCTTCGTCGAACCCGAGTTCGCGCCCCAATGGGCGGCCATGCTCGAAGCCAACGGCCTCAGTATTCAAAGTCAGGAAGTTGATCGCGCGCGCGGCGACGATGACCCGCTGCGGCGCTGGCTGGCAGGATTTGACAGCACCGCCTTGCCGCCCGTAGCGATGGAGGCCGGCGCCATTCAGCTCTATACCTCGGGCACCACCGGCGACCCCAAGGGCGTCGTCATCACCCATGACAACTTCAATCACATGCGTCTGTGTGAACATTTTGAGCCGGCCTTTGAATGGAAGGCAGAAGACCGTTTCCTGGTCGCGCTGCCCAACTTCCATCTGCTCGCCATCGGCCTGTCGCTGCAGTCGATGTACAACGGCATGGCCGTACTCATCGACAGACAATTCGAACCGGGCGCGGCGCTAAAGTCCATTTCCCATCTGAAACCCACCATCACTGCCTTTGCACCGGCCATGATTCAGATGCTGCTCGATCACCCACAAGCGGCCAGCGCTGATTTCTCCTCGCTGCGCCTGGTGATGTATGCCGGTTCACCGATTTCCCTCGGCCTCATCAAGCGCGCGATTGGCGCGATGCCCTGCGAATTCATGCAGTTCTACGGTGCCACCGAGACCTCGGGTGCGGTCACGCTGCTGCGTCCGGCCGAGCACAACCTCGAGCGCGAAGACAAACTGAAAGCCTGTGGTAAACCACTGCCCTTGATCGACTTGCGTATCGTCGATGAAGCCGGCCAGGACGTCGCCGACGGTGCGCCCGGCGAGTTGTGGATCCGCTCACCGTCACTCGCGAGCGGCTACTGGAAAAAGCCCAAGGTCACCGCCGAAGTGTTTCCCCAAGGCTGGTACCACAGCGGCGATATCGCGATCCGTGACGAAGAAGGGCTGTACTACATCCACGATCGACTGAAAGACATGATCGTGTCCGGTGGCGAGAACATCTACTCAACGGAAATCGAATCGGTGCTTTCCACCCATGCAGCGGTCGCAGTGGCCGCCGTGATCGGCGTGCCCGATGCACGCTGGGGTGAAGCGGTCAAAGCCTGTATCGTGCTGCGACCGGGCATGACGGTCAGCGCCGAGGAATTACTCGACTTCTGTCGGTCACGGCTGGCGGGTTACAAGCTGCCGAAGAGCATCGATTTCCATGCCGCCTTTCCTATGACCGGTAGCGGCAAGATTGCCAAGAAGGAATTGCGCGAACCGTTCTGGGCTGGCCAGGATCGCGCGGTGGGTTGAGCAACCAATCACGCGGGGAGCAGTGATGAGCGACACACAAAACAAACAGGCCCTGGTCGAACGCTGGGCGCAGTACTACAACGACGATGCCACGCGCATGGTGCAGGAATGTTATGCCGAGGACTGTCGGGTCTACCCGATGGGCTTGGGCGTGATTGAAGGCCGCAAGGGCCTGCAGAAAGTTGAAGATGCAGTGCTTGCCAAAGCGCCCCATCGACGTCTGGAAGTCATACGCAGCCACATCGCCGGCGACACCGCCTGCGTTGAATGTGAACTGCGCGATGCCGACCGCGGCGCCGATTGGTCGGTGCCCTTCGTCGCGGTTCTGACCATCCGCGATGGAGAGGTCATCACCGACAGAACCTACGCCGACTGGAGCCGCTGGCCGGGGCTGTAAAAGCCGCCTAGAAGACTATCGGCAGCACCAGATGCTGCCGATAGATGAAATCGCGATGCTCGCGCAGAGCTGCGGTCATGTGCGATTCAATGTCCGGGTCGGCGTTGCGATAGGCGGGCCGATAGCTGCTCGCCATCGGACACAGCTCGGGCGCCAAGGGTTCGAGCAGCGCGTAGAAGCAGGCGGCATAGATGTCGAGCGCCGACAGACTGTCGCCAATAAAATAACGACTGCCGCGCGCGCGGCTCGCCGCCAGTTCCGTATCGAGCTTGACCAGGATCTCAATCATGCGCGCCTTGGCGGCCTGCCCTGCCTGCGGCGTAAAGAGATACTTCTGGCCGAGGGTCTGCCAGAACACGTAGTCGGCGCTGCCGGGTTCGGCATTGTTCAAAGCCTGATCGACCAGGATCAGGCGCTTGCTCCAGCCGAGGCCATTCTCACCGGCAATTTCATTGATCAGGCCGAACATGCGCAGCCGCGTCTCGAAATCTTCGGGAATCAGGCGCGGCTCGGGCGCGAGGCGCTCGGCGAGATTTAATTGATCTATCCAGCTCGCACGCGGTCGCTCGTCTTGCCACACTGCGACCGGCGCACTCGATTGCGCAGTCCACTCGATCAACTCGCTATGGGACCCCTCGGCGCCGAAGCTCGTTTCCGACGCGCCGGCATTGGAACAACGCACCGAGGTGTAGGCGATGCGTTTGACGTCGAATAAGGCCTTGCATGATTCCCGCCACGGCCCGGGGATGGCGTAAGCGCCCAGCACCAGGCGCAGACCGCCCATCGCGCGCGCTGCGGCAATCGAGACGTAATCCACTGTGATGTCTTCGAAACCGATATCGGCTGACATGCCGCTCCCCTCTCGTGCTCATGATGGAGGGAAGCATTACACACTCGGACAGGGATGCGGAACGAATGTGCGATTGAAATCGCACCTACAGTTGTAGGTGCGAATTTATTCGCACATTGAAAGGCTAACGATAAAACTTCATGAAGTCCGGCTCGCGCTTCTCGTTCAGCGCCTTCACGCCTTCCTGCGATTCTTCCGTGTAGTAATACAAACGCAGCGCCTGCATCGCAAGCTGGCCCATGCCGCGGATGGACTCAGTGTCAGCGTTGAAACTCTTCTTGGCCAGCGCAATCGCGGTCGGGCTGCGCTTGTTGATTTCTTCGCACCAGCGCATCACTTCGTCGTCGAGTTCGGCGTCCGGCACCACGGCGTTGATGAGGCCCATGTCCAGCGCTTCCTTGGCGGAGTAACGTTTGCACATGTACCAGATCTCGCGCGCCTTCTTCTCGCCTACCACACGCGCCAGATACGCGGTGCCGAAGCCCGGATCGACCGAACCCATCTTGGGGCCGACCTGGCCGAAGATGGCGTTGTCCGAGGCGATGGTCATGTCGCACAGCGTGCAGAACACATTGCCGCCACCGATGGCGTAGCCGCGCACCTTGGCAATGACCGGCTTGGGAATGTCGCGGATGACCGAGTGCAGTTCTTCTACCGGCATGCCGACCGCGCCGCGTGCGTCGTTGTTGCCATACTGGCCGCCGCTGTGGTCGGACTGATCGCCGCCGGTGCAGAATGCCTTGCCGCCAGCACCGGTGAATACCACCGAGCCGATGTCGCGGTCCCAACCCGCCATCTGGAAGGCGTCGAGCAATTCGACCACCGTACGTGGCCGAAACGCGTTGTATTTGCTCGGGCGGTTGATAGTGATGATGGCGGTGCGACCGACCTTCTCGTAGATAACGTCTTCGTAATTGCTCATGGCTGCCTCCTGTTGTTTCTGATTGTGTCGATTAACCGATCATCGAATAGCCGCCGCTCACGCTTAAGACCTGGCCGGTCACATGACCCGCGGCCTCGGAAGCGAGAAACAGCACCGCGTTGGCGACGTCTTCCGGCCGGCCAATCTTCTTGAGCGGCAGACTCTTTGCAATCTGCGCAAGCTGGTCTGGCGTGAACATGCTGTCTTTATTGACCCACATGCTGTTGGCACCGACTTCAGCGTTCTCCGCCGGGATGGTCACGCCCGGGCACACCACATTGCAGCGGATGCCGTTGCGACCGTTTTCCTTGGCTATGGTCTTCATGAAGCTGTTGACGCCGGCTTTCATGCCGCCGTAGACCGCTTCACGCGGCTCACCCTGACGGCTGGCGTCGGAGCTGATCGAAACGATCGCGCCCTTGTTGTTCGGCGCCATGACGGAAAGCGCGGTATGGGTGCAGTTCAGCATGCCGACAAAATTGACCTGGATGATTTTGGCCCACAAATCGGGCGTGGTCTGGGTGAAGAACATGAGTTTGTCCCAGCCAACGTTATTGACCAGCACATCGACCGTGCCGTAAGCGTCGGTGGTCTGCTTGAACATCGCCTGCACCTGTTCAAGTGAGGTCACATCACACGCGGCCACTTCAACCGCCGCTGCACCCGCCGCACGGGCTTCGTCGGCGACCGCTTTGGCCTGCGCGGTATCGATGTCACCAATCGTGATCCTGGCGCCTTCGCGCGCAAAGCCGAGCACGATGGCACGGCCGATATTGGAACCGCCACCGGTGACGATGACCGCTTTGTCTTTGAGTCCGAGATCCATGAATACGCTCCTGGTCGAATGTTTGAGGATAGTCAGCGCAGGCCGAAGGCGACACGCGCGCTCTGGTACTGGTCAATCAGCCGCGCCACACGCGTGGCGGTCGGCACGATATCCATGACTGCGCCGACGCCGTGGCCACAGCCCCAGATGTCGCGCCAGGTCTTGTGCGAGTCGCCGCTCGGGCTGACGTTAGTGGCCTTGTCGGGGTCGCGGCGCAGCGCGCTTGGGTCGAGCCCGGCGCGGGCAATGGAGCCCGCCAGGAAATTGGCGGGCACGCCGCTGAAATAATCGGTAGTCACGATATCGGCGCTGCGCGAAGCAGTGACCATAGTCTTGTAGTCCGGCACCGCATTGGCTTCGTCGGTCGCGATGAAGGGCGTGCCAATGTAGGCGAGGTCGGCACCGGCCGCCAACGCGGCCATCACACTGCGGCCGGTTGCAATCGCACCTGACAACGCCAGTGGACCATCCCACCAGGCGCGAATATCTTCCAGCAGTGCGAATGGCGAGAGATTACCGGTGTGACCTCCCGCGCCGGCGGCGACCGCAATGAGACCATCGCAGCCGTTGTCTATCGCCTTGCGCGCATGGCGCTCGGAAATCACGTCGTTGAACACCAGACCGCCATAGCCGTGCACGGCATCGACGATATCGCGGTGCGCTGACAGACTGATGATGACGATGGGCACACGATGTTTGACGATGATTTCGGTATCGCGTGCCAGCCGATCATTGCTGCGATGGGCAATCTGGTTGATGGCGAACGGCGCGGCCGGTTGCGCCGGATGGGCGCGACTGTAGTCATCGAGCGTCTGCGCAATGTCGCCGAGCGATGCGTCGAGCTCTGCTTCGCTGCGTGCATTCAGCGCCGGCATGGAGCCGACGATGCCGGCCTGGCATTGGGCTATCACCAAGGCCGGACTCGAGACGATGAACATCGGCGCGGCCATGACCGGCGCGCGCAGCGAATTGAACAAGGCGGGCAAGGACATCGTCGCAGTGTCGTTCAGATCGCGCGGCTGATCAGTTCTTTCATTATCTCCGACGAGCCGCCGTAGATACGCTGAATA
>CAMCBY010000126.1 GCA_945873015.1 Klebsiella pneumoniae | reverse complement strand
ATCGGCCAGACCACCGACGAGGCTTTCCTCGCTTGCGCTGCCGGGCAGTGCGCGCAGCACCAGCGGCTCGCCTGATTTGAGCTCGTGACGGGTCTGCACGCGGCTGCGATCGGCCCAGCGCTGCAGCTTGTCCAGCATGTCTTCACTGCACGACAGCGTCTCGCCCTGGCCCGCGTCGTGGCGGCTGTCGGCCACCGTCACAACGCCGGGCAGACTCCGATCGAAGCTGCGCACTGTCAGCTGCAGGCCTGGCCATACCCTCTGCACAGGCGCGGCCATGGCAGCCATCGCCAGCGGCAAGGTGGCATGGCGGGAGGTTTCGCGCCATACCGCAAGCAAGGCCGATAGGAATTCCGAATCCATCATATTGAATGGCTCGATCGGGGTATTGAATCGTTTTTCCGTCATATATGCTGGCTATGACGGGGAAATAATCATAACCAACTGTCTTTAAGAATTATTTCTTAATGGCACTAAAACTGCAATTGGTATTCTACTATCGCATTAATCAGGCTTGACCCAACCGTGAGCAGCCCTACTGATCCGCACTCCCGTCAGCTCGAGGCGCTGGTCGCCGAGGCCATTGCCAGCATCCGCTACGGCGCGGTCGAGGTCACGATTCATGACGGCCGCATCGTGCAGATAGAAAAGCGCGAAAAGCTGAGACCTGCCGAGCCGCTAGCCGCCGAGCGCGGTGGCAATAGTCGTTGAGCGCAGACCGTCGCTCGCCTTGATTGTTCACTCGCGGCGCGCAGGCCGGTGCAGGGTGTAAACGCGAAACCGACAGCACGCGTGTATGCGTGTTTGTCCATCGCCCGTCGATTTTTGTTCAGGACCGTGGAGTGTTTCCGCATGAAGCTATTTTTTCGTCACAGCCTGTTAGCGCTCGCAGTGCTGCTCGCAAACGCCGCGCAGGCTGAGGTTGTGCTGTTGAATGTTTCTTATGACCCGACCCGCGAACTCTTTCAGCAGTACAACGCGGCGTTCGCCAAACACTGGGCGCGCCAGGGCGGTGACGCGGTGACCATCAATCAATCTCACGGCGGCTCCGGCAAGCAGGCGCGTGCCGTCATCGATGGGCTGGAAGCCGATGTCGTGACCCTCGCGCTGGCCTATGACATCGATGCCATCGCCGAGAAATCGGGTTTGATCGACAAGGACTGGCAGCAAGCCTATCCCCACAACAGCACGCCCTATACCTCGACCATCGTATTGCTGGTGCGCAAGGGCAATCCGCTCGCCATCAAGGACTGGGACGACCTGGTCCGCAAAGATGTCTCGGTGGTGTCACCCAATCCCAAGACCTCGGGCGGTGCGCGCTGGAACTATCTCGCGGCGTGGGCTTATGCCAAACACAAGTTGGGTTCCGATGAACAAGCGCAGGAATTCGTCAAAAAGCTGTTTCTCAACGTCGCTGTGCTGGATACCGGCGCACGCGGCGCTACCACCACATTTGTCGAGCGCGGCATCGGCGATGTGCTTATCGCGTGGGAGAACGAAGCATATCTCGCGGTCAAGGAACTCGGGCCCGACCAGTTCGAGATTGTGGTGCCGTCCTTGAGCATGCTCGCCGAGCCGCCGGTTGCGGTGGTGTCAAAAGTGGCCGAACAGCACGGCACGCTCAAGGTCGCACAGGCCTACATCGACTATCTCTACAGCCAGGAAGGCCAGGAAATCGCCGGGCGCAATTTCTATCGCCCTCGCGATGCGGAAGTGGCGGCGAAGTTCAGCGGCACTTTTAAAGACACCCGCTTTGTCACCGTCGATGAAGAATTCGGCGGCTGGAACAAGGCGCAGGCCGCGCATTTCGCCGACGGTGCGCTGTTCGATCAGATTTTTACCAATCAGTAGCGCGAAGCCGGGGACCTGCAAGGTGAGTGTGAACGGCAGCGAGACGCAGGTGGCAACGCTGCCGCGTTTGAGCCGCGCCTATTTTCGCGGCCGTGCGTGGCGCGATCATTTTCGTCGCGACAGCGCCCTGCCGGGTTTCGGACTGACCTTGGGCGTCAGCCTGTTCTACTTGAGTCTGATCGTCCTCATCCCGCTGTCCGCGACCATCATCAAGTCGCTTGCGCTCGGCCCTGGCGCTTTCTGGGCGGCGGCCACCGCACCGCGCGTGATGGCTGCCTATCGGGTCAGTTTCGGCTGCGCGCTGCTGGCGGCCGGCGTCAATCTCATTTTCGGTTTGCTGGTGAGCTGGGTGCTGGTGCGTTATCGGTTCCCGGGTCGGCGCGTGTTCGATGCGCTGGTCGATTTGCCGTTTGCATTGCCCACTGCGGTGGCCGGCATCGCCTTGACTGCGCTCTACGCACCCAAAGGATGGGTAGGTCAGTACCTGGTAGCCTACGGCGTGAAGATCGCCTTCTCGCCGGCGGGCATCGTGGTGGCCTTGATCTTCGTCGGTCTGCCGTTCGTGGTGCGCACCGTGCAACCAGTGCTTGAAACCCTGGAACCTGCTTTTGAAGAAGCCGCCGCAACCCTTGGCGCCACACGATTACAGACCTTTTTTCGGGTGGTGCTGCCGGTGCTCGTGCCGCCGCTCTTGACCGGTTTTGCGATGGCATTTGCGCGCGGTCTCGGTGAATACGGCTCAGTGATCTTTATCGCCGGCAATCGGCCGATGGTGTCGGAAATCGCACCACTGCTGATCATCACCAAACTCGAGCAATACGACTACAGCGGCGCCACCGCCATCGCGGTGACGCTGTTGAGCGCATCGTTTGTGATGTTGCTCACCATCAATCTGCTGCAGGCCTGGACGCGCCGTGCCGGAGAACGCCGATGAATATCGCGCCGGGTATTGCCGTGACCGAGCCGCGCTGGGTGCGCGCCGTGTTGATCGGACTGACCTGCGCCTTTCTCGGCGTGGTGCTGGTACTGCCGCTGACGGTGGTGGTGGTGCAGGCCTTTGCCAAAGGTTTCGCGCCGTGGTGGGCGGCCGTGCAACAGCCGGACACCCTCTCCGCGCTACGCCTGACTTTGCTCGCTGCCGCCATCGCAGTGCCAGCCAATCTGGTGTTTGGGGTGTGCGCGGCATGGGCGGTCGCGAAGTTCGAATTCAAGGGCAAACAATTGCTCGTGACGCTGATAGACCTGCCGTTCGCGGTTTCGCCGGTGATCGCAGGACTCATCTACGTATTGATCTTCGGCGCCCACGGCTGGTTCGGACCGACCTTGGCCGAGCACCATCTCAAAGTCATCTTTGCCGTGCCCGGCATTGTGCTCGCGACCATCTTTGTGACCTTCCCCTTCATCGCGCGCGAACTTATTCCGGTCATGCAGGAGCAGGGCAGCGACGAAGAAGAAGTTGCGGCGACCTTGGGCGCGAGCGGCTTTCAGACCTTCTGGCGGGTGACGCTGCCGAACATCAAATGGGCGCTGATCTACGGCGTTATCCTGTGCAACGCACGAGCGATGGGCGAGTTCGGCGCGGTTTCGGTGGTCAGCGGCCATATACGCGGCCTGACGAATACCCTGCCGCTGCATGTCGAGATTCTCTACAACGAATATAACTTCGTGGCGGCCTTCGCCAGCGCATCGATACTGATGCTGCTGGCCTTGCTCACGCTGCTGTTGAAATCCATTGTCGAAGTGCGGGCCGATGCCGCGCAGCGCGCCGCCAGCCTGATTCGGGAGCCCACGCCATGAGTGTCACCATCGCGAACGTCGACAAACATTTTGTCGGCTTCCATGCCTTGAAAGACGTCACGCTGGAAGTGCCCACCGGTGGTCTGGTGGCTTTGCTCGGGCCGTCCGGCTGCGGCAAGACCACTTTGCTGCGCATCGTGGCCGGCCTCGACCGCGCCGACCAAGGTCATATTCTCTTTGATGGCGAGGACATGACCGACGTACATCCGCGCGATCGGCGTATCGGCTTTGTATTTCAGCATTACGCCTTGTTCAAACACATGACCGTGCGCGACAACGTAGCCTTTGGCCTCACCGTCAGGCCGCGCCGAGAGCGGCCATCCAAGGCCGCCATCAACCAGCGGGTCGATGAGTTGCTGTCACTGGTGCAGCTCGAAAGCCTCGGTGCGCGTTATCCGACCCAACTCTCCGGTGGCCAGCGCCAGCGTGTGGCGCTGGCACGCGCACTGGCGGTCGAGCCGCGTGTGCTGCTGCTCGATGAACCGTTTGGCGCGCTCGATGCGCGCGTGCGCAAAGAACTGCGGCGCTGGTTGCGCGAACTGCATGACTCCCTGCATTTCACGAGCCTGTTCGTCACCCACGATCTGGACGAGGCCTTGGAAGTGGCGGACCAGGTGGTGGTGATGAATGCCGGTCGTATCGAACAGCAGGGCACACCGCAGGCCATCTGTGCACAACCGGCGACACCCTTCGTGCGCGACTTTCTCGACGGTGCTGTATTGGCGCCGCCAGTGCCTGAGGCAGAGCCTGGGCTTGGATCTGAGCGCTCGAGTCTGGTGACGGGTGACCGGCTGTTAACGCTTTCGATGTGAAACCTTGCCGACCGGCGGCACGCGGGTGTCGACCAGACCGCAGGCAAACAAAGCTGCGGGAATCAATACCAGTGCCTGCGGCACCAGCAGCAGTCGGCTCTCGGCGAGCACTGCCATGAGCGCGTGAATGACGAACCACGCTGGCACCAGCGTCCACGCAAACGCCTTGAGGGGCGCCGGCCATTGACGATAACCGAGCGCTGCCACCAGCGGTATGACGCTCAAGGTTGCGAGCAACTGTTGCCAGGTGACGGCACGCAGAAAGTTATAGGCCAGCATGTCGAGGCCGGGTTGATGGTCGTAGGGCAGCACCGAGGTCTGCGCGCCATAGACTAGCCGCAGGCCCAAAAACCCCGCGATGAAACAGGCCAGCGCCAGTGCTGCGGTCGGCAACGCTTCACGCCAGCGGCTTGCGGGTGGCATGACATGGGCCGCCGCCAGCAGTAGCAGCGGTATGAAGCCGCTGGTTTCGCGATTGAGTGCCGCGAGCACCGTCAGCGGCACTATCCAGCGCCACCAGCCGCGCACGATGCACACACCCGCAGCGAGGTAGAACATCACATCAAAAAAAGTACTGAACTGCAGATCGCTGTCGTAATGCGAATAACTCATGCCCCACGCCAGCATCGCCATGCCGAGCATCGCGGCTGGCCGGGCCAGACCCAGTTGCCGGTAATAGGCATAGGCGATGAGCAGCACACAACTGTCCTGGCCGATGCGGAAATACATAAAGGCGTGCGCGACCGGGCGCGGCACCTTGAACAACTCGCACAGCCCAATCACGCTTTTCAACAGATAGGGCGCGAGCACGCGATACTGCCAGGGGTCGCCAGCATGGCCCTTCATGACAGCAAGATGACGGACAAGCTGGTTGCCGTGATCGAGATAATCCATACCCAGCACGGCGATATAGCTGCCGGTCGTGAAGCTGCCGAGCGCCAACGCCACAGCCAGCAACAGCAGCCCCTGCGCGGCGGCGCGCGCTTCGATACGGAACATGACGTCGTCGGGGGAATTCATGCGCAGCAAGTATGCCGCAATGATGTGCCGCCGGCATTGCGTAACTCAGAGCAGTCAGAGGTCACGTTGCCGCCACTTAGCCGTTGAAGTGGCCGCGCGCGCGTCGCACCATAGGCGCCCATTTCAAATCAGCAGCGGAGCTTCACCCATGTCCATGGACGTCATCGACTACGAAATTTTTGGCGACGACATGCAATATGTCGAAATCGAACTCGATCCGGGCGAGGCCGCGATCGGCGAAGCGGGCGCCATGATGATGATGCAGGACGGCATCGAAATGGACACCGTGTTCGGTGACGGTTCGAAGAGCAGCGCCAGCAGCGGCCTCATGGGCAAACTGCTCGGCGCCGGTAAACGCCTCGTGACCGGCGAATCGCTGTTCACCACCATTTATCACAACGAGTCGCAGTTAAAACGCCGCGTGGCGTTCGCTGCGCCTTATCCGGGCCGCATCATCCCCATCAACCTGAGCGAGATGGGTGGCACCTTCATCTGTCAGAAAGACGCCTTTCTGTGCGCCGCGCGTGGTGTGAGTCTCGGCATTGCGTTCCAGCGCAAGCTCGGCACGGCACTGTTTGGCGGTGAAGGTTTTGTCATGCAGAAGCTCGATGGCGATGGTTTGGCCTTCGTGCATGCCGGCGGCACGCTCGCTGAACGCACCCTGGGGCCGGGCGAAGTGCTGCGCGTCGATACCGGCTGCGTGGTTGGTTTTCAGCCCAGTATCGACTTCGATATCCAGTACGTGGGCAAACTCAAGTCGGCCATCTTCGGTGGCGAAGGGCTGTTCTTCGCGACCCTGCGCGGGCCGGGCAAGGTATGGCTGCAGTCGTTGCCGATCTCGCGCCTGGCCGGACGTGTGCTGGCCTATGCACCGCGCGCTGGCGGCGGTCGCGAAGAAGGTTCGCTGCTTGGCATCCTCGGGAATGTGCTGGACGGTGACAATCGCTGATGGGGTCGTGGCGCGGGCGACTGTTCGGTCCTGCTCAGGCGGCGGCGGGCAGCGAAGTCGAGGTGACTCTCGATTTTGGTGCCTTGTTGCTGCGCGTGCCGGGTGAGCCGCCGCGACAGGTGGCGGTCAGTGAACTCGCGCTGCGTTATACCGGCTTCAACAACCGCCACCTCGAACTCGCGTGGCAGGGCAGCGACGGCGCGTGGGCCTGCCATCTCGACAGGCCCGCCGAGATTGCCGCGCTGCTCGCGGCGTGGCCGGCTGAGCGCGTGCCTTTGCCCGCCAGCGTGGCCGGTGCTTCCCGCCATGCCACCTTGCCGTGGGCGGCGCTGGTGCTTTTTATCGCCTTGCCGGTGGTGCTGCTGATGACCTTTGTTTTGAGTCAGGAGCGTGTGGTCGATTTTATCGCGCGGCAGATCTCACCCGAGGTCGAACGACAGATTGGCGCGGCGACCCTCGCCCAGCTCAAACTCACGACGCGTTTCGTCGAACAGGGCGCAGAGGCACAGGGGCTGGCGCGGGTTGCCCACGCACTCACGGTTGGGGCGGCCGGTACTTATCGTTTTCATCTCGCTGACGACAAACTCGTCAATGCGTTTGCTTTGCCCGGCGGCGATATCGTCGTCAATCGGGGCCTCATCGCGGCCACCCACGATGCGGGTGAACTGGCCGGCGTATTGGCCCATGAGATTCAGCATGTCGCCTTACGCCACAGTCTGAAAGGCATGATACGCAGCGCCGGTATGAGCCTGTTGTTCTCGATGCTGATCGGCGACCTCGGCACGACCCTCGTCGGCCAGGCTGCCGAGAACCTCGCCGGCCTGAAATTTTCGCGCGACGCCGAAAGTGAAGCCGACGCCGAGGGTTTTAATCTGCTGGTCGCGCGCGGTATCGACCCGCGCGGTATGGTGAGATTTTTCGCGACCTTGGCAGGCGAAAGCGGCGCGACACCACCGGCATTGTTGTCCACCCATCCCGCCAGCGCGGAACGCGAAGCCGCCCTGGCTGTGCGTCTCGCGGCCCTGCCACCCGACTGTTGTAAACCCATCTTGACTCCGGGCGCCTGGCCGCCGCGTCCGTAATTTCGCATGCGACCGCAGCGGCGCAATCATTTGCATAATCAATGGCGTGTCCAAGCCACCCAATCCCGCCATGAATGTCAGACTGAAGTCTGACCCACAGTGATGGAGGTGATGTTTTTGTGGGTCAGACTTCAGTCTGACATTCATGGACACCCGCCCGCTGAGAGCTGTGGCGAAGAAAGCGCTAATGACGCATTTGCGCAAAGCCGAGGTGGCACCCTCCAGGCGATACCACCATACTAGCGGCCAACTCCAGAACGACTCCCCATCCGCGGCGTGCGCCGGCATGAACGATCTCTCCAAACTCAGCATAGACCGCGACGCCAAACGCAGCGCGGCGCCGGCACGCCGTGGCGGACCTTGGCGCCGCTGGCTGATAGTTGTGGTGGCGATCGTCGCTGCTCTGTTGTGGTATCGCAGCGGTGGTTTTTCACAGGTTGCTGAAGTCGAAGTCGGTAACGTCAGCGCTGCCTATCCGTCCTCCGCCGTCACTCTGTTTAACGCCACCGGTTACGTGGTGCCGCAGACCAAGGCCGACATCGCGTCCAAGGCCACTGGCCGCCTTGAAGCGCTGGAAGTGGTGGAAGGCAGCGTGGTGAAAAAAGACCAGGTCATTGCCCGTCTGGAAAGCGCCGATGTGGTCGCGAGTCTGCATCGTACCGAGGCTGACGCTATCGCCGCCCAGGCCGCCATCGCCGAAGCCCACGCGCGGCGTGGCGAAGCACAGGCGCGGGTGCTCGAGATTGCAGCCGAGGTCAACGAAGCCGAACGCGCCTTGAATCGCGCCAGGCAACTTCAGGCTAAACGTTTCGTCAGTGATGATGTGTATGACGCAGCCCTCGGTCGCCGCGACCGCGCTCTTGCCGTCAAGGCCAGTGCCGCCGCCGGCGTCAGCGCCGCCGAAGCATCCATTGCGCTCAGTGAAGCGCGCCTCAACGCCAGTCGTGCGGCGGTGGATGAAGCGCGTGTGGCGGTCGAATACACATTAATCCGCGCGCCGTTTGACGGCGTGGTGCTGAAGAAGGGCGCCGACATCGGTGACGTGCTCGCGCCGTTTGCCGCCGCCACTTCATCCAAGGGTGCGGTGGTCACGATGGCCGACCTCAATACCCTTGAAGTCGAAGCGGACATCGCCGAATCGAATCTGACTTCGGTGACGGCCGGCCAGCCCTGTGAAATTCAGCTCGACGCGCTGCCCGATGTGCGACTGCTCGGCGAAGTCGGCATGGTGGTGCCGACGGTCGACCGCACCAAGGCGACCTTGATGGCCAAGGTGCGCTTCATCGATCGCGACCCACGCGTATTGCCGGACATGAGTGCGCGGGTGGCCTTTCTATCCAAAAAACTCGATCCGGCCGAGCAGCGCCCGCGTACGGTGGTGCCGCTCAAGGCGGTCACCACACGCGACGGAGCGGATGTGGTATTCCGTCTCGACGGCACTCGCGTGGTATTGGTGAAACTCGCCGCCGGCGCAACGCTCGGCGACTCGCGCGAAGTGGGCGACGCGCTGACACCCGGTGACAAACTGGTGCTCAATCCCGCCGCAAACCTCGAGGACGGCGCCGAGGTCCAGGCCAGCGCCGCCAGCCAGTGAGCGCGCCGCATCCCGGCTTGCCCGCGCGGCCATGACCGTCATCGTCGAAATCGAGAACCTGCGTAAATCCTATCGACGCGGTGACCAGACCGTGTCAGTGCTGGAAGACATCAACCTGACTCTCGAGCGCGGCGAAT
>CAMCBY010000125.1 GCA_945873015.1 Klebsiella pneumoniae | reverse complement strand
TGCGTGCGACCAATACCGGCATCACCGCCATCATCGACCAGCGCGGTCGGGTGGTCGCCCGTGCGCCGGCCTTTCAGCCAGTCGCCTTGAGCGGCACGTTTGCCGCGCGGGCGGGTGCGACGCCCTATGTGCGACTCGGGGACGGGCCGTTGTTCGCGGTGCTGATCGGCATCGTCATTGCCGTCATGCTGCACGGTCGGCGCCGGCTACCGCTCAGTCGAGACTGAAATCTGCCGGCGGCGCACCGCTCAGATAACGCTGCCAGACGTGGCTGAAGACAGCGCCGAGGTGCGCAGCCATACGCCGAGGCGCAAACGGATTGGCGTCCCGAATAACTTGTTCCAGACGCAAACGTAAGGCCCGCAGGCGCGGCCGGTCACCGGCCAGAGCCACTACCAGCGCGCAGTATTCCTCGGGCGTGTGGGTGATCAGCTCTTCGAGGCCGACCGCCGTCAATAACGATGCGCCATAGCGCCCGCCCCAGCTCGTGCCTTTGAGGGTGACCAGTGGCAGGCCGGCCTGCAGGGCGTCGAGGCCGGTAGTGTGGGCGTTGAAAGTCCAGGTATCGAGGAACAGGTCGGCCGCGCGATGACGCGCGAGATGGGCGCCGTGGTCGACGCGGTCGACGAATACCAGTCGTTCGGCGTCGAGACCGCGCTGAATGGCGCGTGTGCGCAAGGCGGCCATCGCGGCGCTCGATGCGGGCCCCAACCACAGCACTGCGTGAGGCAAGCTCAGCAGCAAATCCAGCCAGCGCTCGAACAGGCGCGGTTCGATTTTTTCTACCCGCGTGAAACCACACAGCACAAAAGCCCGCTCCGGCAGACCGAGGGCCGCGCGTGAGGGCGTAGCGCCGAGTGCGTGGCGCGCGGTGTCGTAGGGATAGAGACTCGCCGGTATATAGGCGCGGGCTTCACATAATGGGTAGCCCCAGTCGTCGGGTTCTGAAGCGCGGTCGGTGATGCGGTAATCCATCCAGGGCGCGAACAGGCTGTGGCTGTGGCCGATATAACTCATCTGCACGGGCGCCGGTCGCGCGGCAAGGATCTGCGGTCGCGCCTCATCGCTGTAGCCGTTCAAGTCGACCAGGATATCAATAGCGTCGGCGCGAATGCGGCACGCGGCCTGGTAGTCGTCGAGTGCCGAGACATCGATGAAGTGGTCGAACTCGTCGCGCACGTAGCGGCGCTGACTGCTGTCATCGTCAGGATTGATGGCATAGCCAAACAACTCGAAGCGGGCGCGATCGTGGGCGCGAAACAGGCCGCCGGTCAGCACCATGCCCGGATGATCCTTGAACTTGCAGGACAGATAGCCGATGCGCAGGCGGCGCCCGTGCTCTGCGCGCTGCGCGAGCGCCGGTAGTCGTGGGCCGACCAAGGCACGCGAGATCGCGATATGCCCGGCGCTGCGCACCGCGTTAGGCAGCGGCAGGTAAAGCAGCGCAAACGCACCCGAAATATCGTCGGGTGCGTTTTCGGGCGTTGCAAAAAAGCGCAATGCTGCGGCCAGCAGCTCGCCATAACCATGCCAGTCGGCGTCGCTCAAGCGTGAGAAAGCTGCAGCAAAATACACCGAGCGCGCATCGGGTACGCGGGGCAGCGGGTGGCCTTCATGGCCGTAACGCGCGGCGCGCGCGGCGTCGAGCGTGAAGGCATGTTCAAAACAATGCTGCGCCTTGTTGACGTCACCCATCACCGCCAGGGCGACAGCCTTGCACATCCACGGCTGGACCGCAGTGGGCGTCAGCGCCAGCGCTCGCTCGCAACTCGCGATGGCATGGGCGTAACGGCCGCACTGGCGCTGGCATTCACCCTGTTCAGACCACAGCATGGATTGTTCAGGATGGTCGCGGGTCAGCAGTTCGTAGTCGGCAAGCGCGGCTTCAAAATGGCCGAGACTGCGCAACAATGCGGCGCGATTCAAGCGAGCATGAAAGTCGTGCGGGGCAAGCGCCAAGGCGTGGCCGAAGCTCGCGAGCGCATCGTGGTAACGGCCAGCCCGGTCCTCGGCCAGCCCGAGTTCGCCCCACACATCGGCATCGATGGGCAGGTGTTCGAGGTAGCGTTTGAGCCGCTCGCAGGCGCCGGCGGCGTCGTTCCCATCCAGCAGCCATTGCGCCAGCAGGCGCCATGCAACGGCGCGTATGGCGGGGTCTTGTGCTGCGGTTTCGAGCGCGAGCGATGCGCCGTGCAGGTCGCCGAGGTGTTGTTTGAGGCGGCCGAGCGCCAGCCAGTCGGCGCCGGTCCCTTGCTGCACACAAAAGGGTTCCAGCAGCGCCAGCGCGTCGCCGGCGCGGCCGGCGCGAAATGCGGCGGCAGCCTCGGCGCGGAGGTCCTCGTCAGTCAAACGCCAGAGCGCGACGATGCGAATCGCAGACCGCGTTCATCAGTCAGGCGGCAGCGGCCCGTTCGGATCTTTGGTGAAGGTGACCGCGCCGAATACGTCGTCGTTGCCCTGAACGTGATAGACAAAACCCGCACGCTCGGCCCGCGGCCCGGCTATCAGGCCAGAAACGAATCCATCGCAACCGAAACTGCCGCATCCGCCGCTGCCTGAACCGACCGACGCACTGCTTGCAAAGCCGGTCGGGCCCACCGGCACACCAAAGAATGTCAATTCGTAATTATCTGAATTGATATCCAACGATGCGGAGCCCGAGACATCCGCATTGGTGATGTCGAGCAGCAGCGTGGCGTTGTTCAACTGGCCGACGACACCGTCACGCGTAGTGGGTGAAGTGAACGACAAGGTCGAATAACGTGCCTCGGTCTCGCCCAGTTGAGCCAGTGCCGGAATATCGGTCGGTTTGCCGGCGACATAGTGCAGGCTCTGGTGCTGCTGGAAAAAGGTCTCGTTGCTGTTGCCATTACCGGCACGGGTGACGGTAAAGGATTCATTGTTGCCCGAGGTGTTCGACCAGCGTCCCCAGCCAATGAATTGGTCCGAGCCCGCCTCGACCAGGGACAGCGCACCGCGATCGGCAGCGGTGACGCCCTCGACATTGCTGTTCGAGAAGCCGGTCAACAAACCTTCGTTGAAGGTCGCGGTGCTGCTCGCGGCGAGGTCGCTGACCGGACCCTCGGAATTGCCGCTGAAGTAGGTGGCTGCGACTGTAAATCCGCTGCCACTTTCGAGCTTGGTCGGCTCGGGGGGGGGCGGCGGAGGAGGAGGAGGCGGCGGCGGTGGAGGGGGTGGCTCGACTGGCTCTTCCGGAAAACCGTCGACGAGCAGATTGTCGAGCGTCTGTTGCGGGTCGCCGTTGTCGCCCGTGGCATCAATGATGAAATCATCATCGTCCTGCTGCGGCTGATCGGTGCCCGGGTCGTCGCGCAGATCTTTGTTCGGCTGGTTCGGCGGCAGCACCGGCTTTTCATCGGTGACCTTGACCGCCGTGTTCTTATCGACGATGACGCCACTCTGACCGTTGACCAGGGTGACTTCGCCGGCGTCGTTGATGACCGCGATGGCGCCATCACCGACCGTCACCACCGCGCCGCTACCGCTCAGCTTGATGAGGTATTCCGTCCCTCGTATGCCGATGGTCGCGACCGGGGTATTGACCCGATAAGCGCCCTGGTTGCGATGCCCGATGGCGCCGGTGATAGTGCGTAAGCCGCCGCGAAACAGGCTGAAGAAGCTGCGCTCGCTGCCGTCTTCTTTGCCTGCGTAGCTGTATTCGTCAATCTTGAAGGTCGATTGCGGTTGCAGGGATACCAGGCTGCCGTCGGCGAACTTCAGTTGTACGCGGCCCCGCTCGGTGATGATGGTGTCGCCCGCGTTGAGCTCGCGGCCCTTGGTCGCCGGGTTATTGCCACCCTCGGCGTCCTGCACCGAGACCTGACCGAAAGCGAACTGCACACGCCCGGCGGCGGCGAAACTCATCGTGGGCAGGCTGCCGACCGCGACCGCCACGGCGAAGGCCAGCGGGCGAGGTTTGAAAATGTCAGCTTTATTCACGTCGGCTGCTCCTTAGAACTGCATCGTGATGTCGATGCCGACCACGACCCGGTCGAAATCGTTGATGGGGACATTGGAGTTGTTGGCGGTATAGGTCACGTTCGGCCGCAGCAGCCAGTTCTCACAGAATTTGTACAGTGCACCACCCGTGATGTTGTACTGGGTATCGTCGCGGGTGCGCAGGAATACCGGGTCGGGGCCGTGGTAGTCGCGTTGCTCTATCGACACGCTGGCGAAACCGCGTAGTTTGGGCATGAGTTCGATGCTGCCGCCCAAGCGACCGCCGTACACATCGTGACCGAACTGCGGGCGCGAGCTGTCATTCTCCTGCTCGACACCGCCGTAAACGCCGGCGTAGATCACCGTTTCGCGCTTGGTGGGCAGTGCGCGCAGGTAATTGGCGGACGTCACGTAGCGCGTTGCGTTGCGATTGGAAAGATCAGGGTAGTCAATCTTGTTGCCCTGAAACGAGAGGCTCAGACGACTCTTGTTGTCTATCGCATAACTGTATTGCGTATAACCGCCGTACACGTGACGCAGGCTGTCGCCATCGATGATGAAATTTTCGCCTTGACCGGCAAACAACACTTCGTGTTTGCCAAAAGTGCCGCGCACGCCGGCATAAAGATAGGCGTCGGCGGTCGAAAACGGATTCTCGGTAGCGCGGTAATAACCATTGGCACCGCCGACCAGCGCCCAGGTCTTGTCGATGGGCTTTAATGCATTAAAACCGGCAGACACCGTAGTGAAGGGGCTGTCCTGGGACGTCGCCCGGTCGATGAGCTGGAACGGCAGGTTGCCGAGCACCGGGATAGCAATGGTGGTGTTGTCGGTGCCGGAGTTGGCGTTGGTGTCGTAACCGGTGCTGAAGCCGATGTAACCGCTGACCCGCTGCTCGCCGCGTTGGGCGCGGTCGATGAGCGTCAGATACTGCGCCATGGTGGCGCGCGCGGTATCTGGAATCTCGCCGCTGCTTTTGACGTTCTCGAATTCCTGCTTGGAAGTCTCGAACTCCGACAGCGCGAAGTAGGCGCGGGCGATCTCGGCACGCGCAAGCGCGTCGTCGGGCCGCACCGCGAGCACGCGCTCGAGAGCAAATACCGCCTGGCCGGGTTGGCCGCTATCGAGCGCGGCGATGCCGAGCAGATAGTCGAATTCGGGGTCACCGGCGCGCTCATCGCTGAATGGCGCCAACAAGGTATAGGCGCTGCCCGCCTGGCGACTCGCCAACAGCTCACGGGCCTGGTCGGTCACCTGATCGGCGGCCGCGCTGCCGATCAGCGCGAGCAACACCAGGAAAATATTCATTCGCTCATGGGTACTCACGGCGTCCCCTGTCCTTAAATCTCGAAACTGGTTGAAATATAGATAACTAATCTATTCATTTATATGGATGTCTGCTTGACGGACCACGCGCAAGACGGTCTCAACCAGCAGCGAGACTAACAGCAAGGCAAAGCACGTTCTGAGGTCTAGCTCGCGAACATGGCGAGCGGGCAGGCCGAATCAGGCAGCGTGATAACGACGGCTATGCTCGTGAACCGTATCGACCAGCACGCTGACGTGCTCGGGGGGAACTTCAGGCGTGATGCCGTGGCCGAGATTGAAGATATGACGGCCGCCGCTGCCCATGGCGTCGATGATACGGCGGGTTTGTGCGGCGACGACTTCGGGATTGGTCAGCATCACCGCTGGGTCGAGATTACCCTGCAGGGTAATGCCATCCCCTAAACGCCGGCGCGCGTCGCCGATGTCGACCGTCCAATCGAGGCCGATGGCCGAGCAACCAGTGGCCGCAATCGATTCCAGCCAGGGCCCTCCGCCCTTGGTGAAGACCACGGTCGGCACGCCGGCCGGCAGTCCGGCCAGGATAGTGCGCATGTAGGCGAGCGAGAACTCGTGATAGGCGGCGTGGGACAGCGCCCCGCCCCAGGTATCGAACAACATCACCAGATCGACTCCAGCCTCGATCTGCGCGCACAGATAAGCGGTGGTAGCGCGCGTGACCTTGTCCAGCAGGATATGAGCGGCAGCCGGATCGGTGTAGATAAGACTTTTGATGCGCGCGAACTCGCGGCTGCTCTGGCCTTCGACCATGTAGGTCGCGAGCGTCCACGGGCTGCCGGCAAAGCCGATCAGCGGCACGCTGCCGTGCAATTCGTGTTTGATCAGACGCACCGCGTCGGTCACATAACGCAACTCATCCGCGGGATCGGGCACCGGCAGTTGGTCGATGTCGGCACGGCTGCGCAGCGGATGAGCAAAGCGCGGGCCGAGACCTTCTTCCAGGCTCAAGCCCAGACCCATCGCATCGGGAATGGTGAGAATGTCGGAAAACAGAATCGCGGCGTCGAGCGCAAAGCGCTGCAATGGCTGCAAAGTGACTTCGCAGGCCAGCTCCGGGGTCTTGCACAGTGTCAGAAAATCACCGGCGCGGCTGCGCGTGGCGCGATACTCGGGCAGATAACGGCCGGCCTGGCGCATCACCCACACCGGCGTGCAGTCCACCCGCTCGCCGCGCAATACGCGCAGCAACCGGTCGTTGGCGATGGCCGGTGTGGTGCCCGGTGTAGTGGCCATCGAGGCCTAGGCCAGCGGTGCCGGCAGGTCGGTGGCGCCCATCAGGTGTTTGTCGATGGCGGCGGCCGCAGCGCGGCCCTCGGCGATCGCCCATACAATCAGCGACTGGCCGTGCTGAATGTCGCCGGCCGCGAACACCCCGTCAACCGAGGTCATCCAGCGCCCATCGCGCTGCACGTTGCCGCGATCGGTGATGGTCACGCCGAGTTTATCCAGCAGGTCGGTGCGGTCGGCACCGATGAAACCCATCGCCAGGAACACCAGGTCGGCTGGCAGTTCGTGGTTGGAGCCGGCCACTTCCACTATTTGCACACGACCATCGACGGTTTTCATCTCGACGTTCACCAGTTCCAGCGCGCGCACCTGGCCCTGACCGTTATCGACGAAACGTTTGGTCGAGACCGCGTAAAGCCGGTCGCCGCCCTCTTCGTGGGCCGAGGCAACCCGATAGATGCGCGGCCATTCCGGCCACGGATTGTCACTGGCGCGGCTGCCCGGCGGTTTGGACATGATTTCGAGGCTGGTCACCGATTTCGCGCCCTGACGGTGCGAGGTGCCGAGACAATCGGCACCGGTGTCGCCGCCACCGATGATGACCACGTGTTTGTCCTTGGCCGAGATAAAATCGGCGTCGGCAATCTGGTCCCCTTCGCAGCGGCGGTTCTGCAGGGTCAGGAATTCCATCGCCTGATAGACACCCTTGAGTTCGCGACCCGGCACCGGCAGGTCGCGCGCAACCGTCGCGCCACCGGTCAACAGCACGGCAGCAAAGTCGCGCTTCAATTGCTCAACGCTGACATCGACACCAACGTTGACGCCGGCGCGAAATTCCACGCCCTCGGCGCGCATCTGTTCGAGGCGACGGTCAAGCACGCGCTTTTCCATCTTGAATTCCGGAATGCCATAGCGCAGCAGCCCGCCGATACGGTCTGCACGCTCGAACACCGTGACCTTATGGCCGGCGCGGCGTAACTGCTGTGCGGCCGCGAGGCCCGCAGGCCCGGAACCGACCACCGCCACCGCTTTGCCGGTTTCGACTGTCGGCGGCATGGCTTTGACCAGGCCTTCTTCGAAGGCCCGATCGATGATCGCCAGTTCCACCGCTTTGATGGTGACCGGGTCGTCATTGACTCCGAGCACACATGACCCTTCGCAGGGCGCCGGGCACAGCGTGCCGGTGAACTCGGGGAAGTTATTGGTGGCGTGCAGGCGATCAATCGCCTCATCCCAGCGGTCGCGGTAGACCAGGTCGTTCCAGTCAGGGATCAGGTTGCCCAACGGACAGCCTTGATGACAGAACGGAATACCGCAGTCCATGCACCTCGCGGCCTGCTTGTTGAGCGGTTCCGGCGCGAACGGCGCCATCACCTGCTGGAAATCACGCAGGCGTTCGGCGACCGGCCGATAGGGCTGCTTGGCGCGTTTCTCTTCGAGAAATCCTGTCGGCTTAGCCATGAGCGGCATCCATGATCGCCTGGTCTTCCGGGACGCCGGTGCGACGCGCGGTCTCGATAGCTGCGAGGATACGTTTGTAGTCCTTGGGCATGACTTTGACGAACTTAGGTTTGTTGGCAGTCCAATGATCGAGGATGTTCTGCGCCACCGTGCTGTGGGTGTACTGCACGTGATTGGTAAGCAAACGACGGACCAGGTCCTCGTCAACTTCGCTCACGATTTTTTCGAGATCGACCATCTCTTTGTTGCAGCGGCCGGGGAACACGCCATCCGGATCGTAAATATAGGCTTCACCACCGGACATACCGGCGGCGAAGTTACGCCCCGTGGCGCCGATGATGACGACATGACCGCCGGTCATGTACTCACAACCGTGATCGCCGACGCCTTCGACGACGGTGTCCGCGCCGCTGTTACGCACCGCAAAACGCTCGCCGGCGATGCCGCGGAAATAGGCTTCGCCCTTGGTTGCACCATACAGCGCGACGTTGCCGATGAGGATATTGGCCTCAGGCACAAAACTCGCGAGACGATGCGGATAGACCACGATACGCGCACCCGACAGGCCCTTGCCGACATAGTCGTTGGCATCGCCTTCCAGCGTCATGCTCACGCCACGCGGCACGAAGGCGCCGAAGCTCTGGCCTGCCGAGCCGTTGAAATGCAGTTTGATGGTGTCATCCGGCAGACCGGCACCGCCATAACGACGCGTGATCTCGTAACCGAGGATGGTGCCGACGGTCCGATTGACGTTGCGTATCGGCACACTGGCCTCAATCGCTTTGCCATGTTCGAGCGCGTCTTTGCACAAAGGCACGATGGTGGTGCGGTCCAGGGACTTGTCGAGACCATGGTCCTGGTCACGCATATGGCGAATGGCCACACCCGGCGCCGGTACCGGCTGATAAAGAATCTGCGACAGGTCGAGCCCCTTGGCCTTCCAGTGATCGAGAGCCGGCTCGACATCGAGCAAATCGACCCGTCCGATCAGTTCGTCGATGGTACGCACGCCGAGTTCGGCCATGTATTCACGCATTTCTTCGGCGATGTAGCGGAAGAAATTCTCGACAAATTCCGGCTTGCCGCTGAATTTGGCGCGCAGACGTTTGTCCTGGGTAGCGATACCGACCGGGCAGGTGTTGAGATGACACACGCGCATCATCACGCAGCCCATCACCACCAGCGGTGCGGTCGCAAAACCGTATTCCTCGGCGCCGAGCATGGCGGCAACGATGCAGTCGCGGCCGGTCTTCAACTGGCC
>CAMCBY010000124.1 GCA_945873015.1 Klebsiella pneumoniae | reverse complement strand
AACACGTTTCGCAGCGCCTATACGCCCAAGCTCCAATAAGCCGATAGTACTGTCAGGGAATTTGGTATTGTCTGCTCACCATGATTAGAAACAATATAGGGATTGCCGCTCGCGCCGCAATGATACGAACCAATCTGACAAACTCTTGATGGCTTCTCAATTCGACTCCCCACATTACGCCGAACGACTCGCCCAACTTGCTCGGATAATCCTCGCCCCCGACCGCGCATTCTTCTGGCAGGCGGCGGTATTCAGCGTTGCGATCAGCGTACTGACCCTGGCCGTTCCGCTGTCCGTACAGATACTGATTGGCACGGTGGCCAACATTGCCTTACTGCGCCCGATAGTAGTGCTCGCGGTGGTGCTGTTCACGCTGCTGGCAATGTATGGCTTGCTGGTGGGAGTCCAGGCACACCTTATGGATGTGTTTGAGCGGCGACTGTTCGCGCGGGTGACCCAGGAGATTGTCATGCGCAGTATCCAGGCGCGCTACGCGGTGGTCGAAAGTATCAACCGCGAGGAACTCGCGAATCGATTTTTTGAAATCATCACGATTCAGCGCAACATGCCTGCGCTGGTCATCAACGGCTCAACCATCGTGCTGCAGACGGTGGTCGGCTTCGCTGTGGTGTCGGCCTATCACCCGGTATTTCTGATCTTCAACATCGGTGTCCTGCTGCTGCTCTACCTGGTGTGGAAGTTGTGGGCTGGCGCGGCGATACGCAGCAAACTCGCCTCGTCCTACGCCAAATACCAGGTCGCCCACTGGCTGGAGGAACTGGCGCGCGCGAATGCCTTTTTCAAGTCCAGCCGCACTATCCACTTCGCGCTGACCGAGTCCGAGAGGGTCATTTCAAACTACGTAGCGCAGCATCGCCGCCATTTCCGCCACAAGTTCACTCAACAAATCGGCTTTCTCGCCTTGTACGCGAGCGCCAGCGCGGCGCTGCTCGGGGTCGGCGGTTGGCTGGTGATTTCGAATGAACTGACGCTCGGTCAACTGGTCGCCGCAGAACTGATCCTTGCTTCGGTGTTTGCCTCGATGGCACGCATTTCGAGTCTGCTGGAGGAGTTCTACGAACTGTGTGCGGCACTCTATAAACTCGGCGACTTCTTCGATCTGCCGCTGGAACCCTCCTCGAGCGAGGGTGAATCGCTGGCAGCCGGTCCCGCCGACCTGCGCTTCGCAGGCGTGCAGACCCATCTGCGTGACCGGCTTTTTGAATTCGATTTCGCGATTTCAGCTGGCGCCAAGATTATGGCTGTGGTTGATTCGCATGCTTTACAGAAATGCGTCACCGACCTCGCGATGCGGCACGTCGAGCCCGAACGCGGCGCTATCGTATTCGGCGGACGAGATTTTGCCGATTTGAATATTCAGGCCCTGCGCGATGAAATTATCGTGATTGAGAACTCCGGTGTGCTCGAGCGCAGCATCGAAGAGAATCTGACGCTCGGCGACCCGGGCATCACGCGGGCCGCCGTGCGCGACCTGCTCGCGGCAGTTGGGCTTGAGGAGGTCATCAACAGCCTACCAGACGGGCTCTCCACGCCGCTCGGTGCTTTCGGTTATCCACTATCACGCTCGGAAACCATCCGCTTGAAGATTGCCGCCGCTGTGCTGGCGCGACCGAAAGTTCTGATACTTACCCAGATTTTCGACACGCTCTCGGCACATCATCGGCGCCAGATCCTCGACTACCTGACGCACGACCCGACCCTTTCGCTGCTTAGTTTTACCGATCGCAGAGATTTCGATGGCTACGGCGCGTACTGGCTCTTGAAAGCGGACGGCCACCATGTATTCGAACGTATCGAAGACCTCATCGCATTCGAACGTACGCGCGAAAACGCGTCGCCAGCATGATGAATAAACAAATCACCAAGCGCGACGCGCACTCGCAGTTCGATCGGCGCTGGGATGCTTATTTCGAGACCGTGCGTCGCCACGAACCGCCACGGCTGTGGCGCAATTTCGCCGGACTCCTGGTGCTGCTGCTGTTGCTCTCGGGCATCTCCCTGTACTGGACACCGTGGGTACAGACCGCAGCGGGACAGGGTCAGTTGATTGCGCTGCATCCTCGCGATCGAGTGCAGGCAGTGAGCGCACTGGTCAGCGGCCGCATCAAACGCTGGCATGTACAGGACGGCAGTATCGTCAAGAAAGGCGACCTGTTGGTCGAGATTGCGGATAACGATCCGATGCTGCTGCCTCGGATGCAAGCCGAGGTGGCGGCCCTCGAGGGCAAGCTCGACGCAGCGCGCATGGCCATGCAGACCGCTCAACTCGACGTCGACCGCAAACAACGCCTGTTTGACAAGGGACTCAGCGCGCGTCGCGAACTCGAAGCCGCCACCATCCGCTACAAAGAGTTGAAGGCCACCGCCGCGGGTATCTCCGCCGACGTCGCCAAGGCGCAAGTGCAACAGACCCGTCAAGCCACCCAGCAGGTGGTTGCACCGCAAGACGGCATTATTCTGCGGATCACGGCCGGAGGCGGCGCTACCTTCGTGAAAGAAGGCGACGAATTGGTGAGCTTCGCACCGGTCATCGATCAGCGTGCCGCGGAAATATTTATCAGTGGTCTGGACGCGGCGCTGGTGCAGCCGGGGCGTAATGTGCGGCTCATGTTCGAGGGCTGGCCAGCCGTGCAGTTCAGTGGTTGGCCGTCAGTCGCGATCGGCACTTTTCCGGGTATCGTGCAGTTCGTCGATCCGGCCGTTTCCAGCAATGGCCGCTTTCGCGTGGTGGTAGTCGAATCGCCGCAACAGCCCTGGCCGGATGATCGTTATCTTCGCCTGGGGGCGCGCGCGCGTGGCTGGATAGTGCTGAACTCGGTGCGTCTGGGCTATGAAGTGTGGCGCAAGCTCAACAACTTTCCTCCCGAACCGACTGCCGCACAGGACGACGCCGCGCGCAAATGAAACACTCAACCCGCGTCCTGGTGAGCTGCTGGCTATTATTACCCGCCATTGCGCTGTCCGCGCCGCCACTACTGCTTGACGACGTGCTGCGCAGTTCGCTGGATAATTTTCCGCAGATACTCGCGGCGACTGACAAGATGCGAGCGCAGGCCGGCAACGTGCTCGCGAAAGAAGGCGCGTTTGACCTGCAACTGGAGAGCAATAGTTACGCCCGCGCGAGCGGCTTCTATGACGGAACAGTCATCGATTCGAAAATCGTAAAGCCATTGCGCGCGCTCAATGCGAAAGTCTATGGCGGTTATCGCGTCT
The DNA here is from genome assembly GCA_945873015.1 of Klebsiella pneumoniae. Classification (GTDB taxonomy): domain Bacteria; phylum Pseudomonadota; class Gammaproteobacteria; genus JADJYF01. The sequence continues at coordinate 6,098 of CAMCBY010000124.1, read as the reverse complement.
CGGACGGCACGTTTCCGATTTATGAGGACAAGTATTTCACCAATGACGGTGGCGAGTTCAAGGTCGGCGCGATCTTTTCATTGTTGCGCGATCGTGATATCGACGAGCGACGCTTTGCGCTGCGCGACAGCACGCTGGCACTCGCACAGACCCGACTCGAGGCGCGCTTAACGCAGATAAAAGTCCAACACCAGGCGAGTCAGGCCTACCTCACGTGGCTCGCCGCTGGTAAGGCGTGCGCCATCTACCGCGGCCTGCTGGAACTCGCACAGGCGCGTCAACACGCACTCGAACAACGTGTCGAGCACGGTGATTTGGCACGTATCTATTTGAACGAGAACCAGCAGTACATCCTCAAACGAACTGCGCGCGTGACGGAAGCGGAGCGCGTGCTGGCCAATTCGGCCAATCGTCTAGCGCTGTACGTGCGCGACGAACGCGGCGCACCGACTATCCCCTCGTCCGACCAGCAACCCGCCGACTGGCCGGATCTCGGCAGCGTCGATGAAGCGTCGCTGCAGGCAACACTCGCGGCAACGCTGACTGACAGGCCGGAAGTCGGACTGGTGGCGGCCGATGTCGAGCGCGAACGCAATCGGCTCGCACTCGGGAGTAACGCACTCAAAACGCGTGTCGATCTTAATTTCGAGGCTTCACGCGACCTTGGTGCCGGCAGCCGCAGCCGGGACGAAACCGACACGGTGGTGAGCTTGAACGTCAGCGTGCCGTTGGAGCGCCGAACCGGCCAAGGTCGTGTTGCCGAAGCACGGGCCAATCTAAGTCGCCTGGACCGGGAGCGTCAATTGTTGAACGAGCAAATTGCTGTCGAGGTGCGCAATATCGCCGTCGAGATCGCGGCCGCCGAACGTTTTGTCGCTCTCGCTGCGCGCGAGGTCGAGCAAGCGGAGATTCTGGAAGATTCAGAGCGCCAGCGATTTGATGATGGCGCAAGCGACTTTTTCGTGGTCAATCTGCGTGAGGAAGCGAGTGCCGATGCGCGTGTCAGGCGCGTCGGGGCCGAGGCAGGTTATCTGGAGGCGTTGACCGATTTCTACGCGGCCACGGTCCAGCTCGATCGATTCCATATCGAGCGTGACGCGCCACTGTCGGACAGCGATTCACCGCTGTAAAAACCGACACTGAGACACTCGCTTAAAAGCGCAACTCGACGCCACCCTGTACCAGCAGCGGCGCACCGACACGAATGCCGCGCGTGCGGTCGACGATGTAATCGCGGTCCAAAAGATTCTTGACCGCGACGAACAGCGTCGCTGGCGCGCTCGGTAGCGTGTAGTTCGCAGCGAGATTGAAGATCAGATAGGGCTTGATTAAACCGTGCAGACCATTGCCGCCAGGGTCAGCGATGCGGCTGTTGGAGAAATCCGAAAACTGTTGGTCTACCCGCACCGCCTCAAGGCGAATGTCCCAACCGCGTGGAGAGGTATAGCCGACCGTGCTGGTCAACTGGTGCTTCGGCGCATAGGGCATACGATTGCCGCGCACGCTGCCATCGACCGGCAGGCCGTTGTCGACGCGCAGGAAATCGCCGTCCTGCCGCGCAGTCGGCAGCACCGTGTAGGCCATGTTCCAGTAGACGTTGTAGTTGGTGTTGGCCAGTCCGCTGCTCTCGACGCGGGTCGCGAGTTCAAGACCTTCGTACAGCGCCCGGCCTTGCGACAGACTGATATTGCCACCGGCGATCGAACCAACTGCTATCTGGTTGGAAAACTCATTACGGAAGTAACTGCTCTCGACCGCGATACCCGCTATCGGTGTGCTGCGGAAACCCGCTTCGAAGTTCCAGCTCTCCTCGGAGTCGACCTCGGTGAAAGTCGCCACCGGCGAACCGCCGGCCGTGACTATCATGTCCTCGACGCGTGGCGGCGCGAATCCCTTGTGCAAACCCGCGAACAAAGTGATCTCTTTGAGCGGGTTATAGGTCGCGCCGATGCCAGGGATCACTTCCGTGAGATCGGTATCGCCTGCGGCGCCCGTCAGATTGTTGTCGCGTTCGTTGTGTACGTATTCGACGCGCACGCCCGGCGTGAAGCTGACCTGGCCAAGTACGACGCGGTTCTGGAAGAACATCGAGTAGGCATCGACCGAGCGTTCATTGTCTTCGACTTCGACGCCGCGGCGCGCTTCGGGGGTAGTGCCGTTGACCTGGCTGCGGTCCTGCTGTTCATAGTGCGCGCGCACGCCGGCCTGAAATTCATTGTCGATACCGGCCAGTCGGTAGTTAACGGAAAGGCGCGGTTCGACGCCCCAGGTGTAGTAGTTACGTAATCTGCCTTGTACTGAGTCGCAAGCATTAGGATCGACCGGACGACCTGCGGCCCGATCGGCACCAAAACCTGGCACCGAGGCCTCGCATTGCGCATCGACCGTGGTACTGGCCTGACGCCACCAGTCACGGCCGAAATAGGTGCCGTAGAAACTGGTCGTCAATCGCACCTTGGTGTTGAAGGCATATTCATGGCTCATCGACAAGCCATAACGATCGACTTCGAATTTATCGTTCTCGAACGGGTTATAGCGATAACCGAAATTGCGCAATTCGGCGTCGGTAATGCCGGTATAGGAGACGTCCGACTCCTCGCCATAATAGCTGGCGCGGAACGTCAACGCGTGCTGCTGATTGATCTGGCGTATTGCCTTGAAGCTGACGTCGTTCAACTCGGTGTGCTCATTGTCGCGACTACCATCGCCCTGTTTACGGGTAACGTCGAGCAGCATGCCGTAGCCACCGAGCGAAAGCCGACCGTTGAAGTAGTCGCGACTTCCGCCACTCAAGACCAGGTCACCTCCGGGCTGTTCGGGCGGTTGCGGGGTGATGTAATTGATCACGCCGCCGATGGTCTGGGGTCCGAACAGGATCTGCTCGGCGCCCTTGAGCACTTCGACGCGGTCAAAGCGCTCGATGGGCGGATGGTAGTAACTGGCGTTGTCGCCATAGGGCGAGTATGCGAGCGGCAGACCGTCTTCAAGCAGCAGCACTTTGGTTGAGCGCGTCGGGTTCATGCCGCGAATGCCGATGTTGGGTCGCAAAGCAAAACCATCTTCGTCGCGCACCGTCACACCCGGCACCTTGCGTAACGCCTCGCTGACTGTGAAAACGCGCGCAGCGTCGAGTTCCTGCTTGTCGATGATAGCCGCCGAACCGGCCAGCTCCGGCAGGCGTTCGCGCTCGCCGATGACCTCTACCTCAGCGATTCGTTGTCTGGCTTCGTCGCTGTCCTGCGCTGCTTCAGGCGTCCCCTGTTCGAGGTTTTCTCCACCGTGGGCCGCGTTTGCAATTAATCCTGAGCTGAGCAGAACGGCCAGCAACGTGCGGCGCATAGGGCTGTGTCCGGCGCTATTTACTGCTTGTTCTCCAAACTGACGGTGCGAGCGGTATCGGACGCTGTTCACTACGGGTCCTCCAGACTGTCGATGCTATTCGAATTGGTACTGGATAGTAAGATAAGCGAGAATCATTCGCAATTGCAATTGCATTTTCGGGTATTTCCTTGAGCTGCCTGGGCCCGACCTATGCGAACGCGCCACCGGCCGCCAGATTTGCCCCCTTGCGGCGGACCATTCACTAAAAATTGCGCTAACCCGAGGGACGGCACTCCAACGCGGAACTCTCACATGAGTTTAAGAAGCGCCTATCGTGTTCGGATTTCCCGAATGAGTTGAGCGAGATTTCGGAATGGCCGTAACTGAACTGTTCGCATATTGTGCGGCGCTCACTGAAAGCGATCCCAGGTGGGATCCTAGTGACTTCGGTCGAAGCGTGGCCTGCGGCTGTTAACCCTCTTCGGGCAGTGCGGGTCGGAGCACAGCCTCCGCGTTTGCCATGTTCGACCCCTAATTCTGTCTCTCCACAAGGACATCACTATGTATACCCACACCCGCGAAACGCAGGCTTCGATGACGCCGCAGATTGCACTGACGGTCTTGCGCGAGGGCAACGCGCGCTTTCAGGCTAACCTCAAAGCCAATCGCAACCTGCTGCAACAGGTCAACGAAACGCGTGCCGGGCAATGGCCCTTTGCCATCGTGCTGAGTTGCATCGACTCGCGGACTTCGGTGGAGCTCCTTTTCGACCAGGGGCTGGGCGACGTTTTCAGCGCGCGCATTGCCGGCAATTTCGTCAACGACGATATCCTTGGGTGCATGGAATTCGCCTGCCACCTGGCTGGCTCCAAACTCATCGTTGTCCTCGGTCACAGTCACTGTGGCGCAATCAAGGGCGCCTGTGACGACGTCAAACTGGGGCATCTCACTGGGCTGATAGACAAGCTGAAGCCGGCGGTGGCGAGTGCAGCCGCGAATTGCCCGGCTCCGCATAATTCAGCCAATGCAGACTTTGTGCAGGCAGTCGCGCGCACCAATGTCGAGCGCACTGTTGCAGACGTCAAGAGTCGCAGTGAGGTGCTGCGTATCATGCTCGAGCAGGGCGAGATAGGTATCGCGGGTGGAATGTACGATATCGAAACGGGTGGCGTGGAATTTTTTGAACCTGCGGCCAATTAAGCCCGGTTTAATCCGTGCCCCGCATAAGTTTGCGGGCTCAGCACAGTCAGTCGAAGCGGAGCATCTCTGCAATACAGCGATGCACCGCCCAAATCACTGAATCGTTCTTATGGCTTCCACTCACCGCAACCCATGAGTTCACAGAGAACTGACTCGGTAAGGGCCTCATAATCAGCGCATGACGAGGCTGTCGCCTCCCGCCGTAGCGTCCGTTTGCGCCGCAGACGGCAGGCAGTTCATCTCAAGACGAGATGGTTCAAAGTGCACGGTAAACGGCGCGAACTGACGCAGCGCCGACAGACCGAGGATATTCTTCCGCGCGCCGGGTAGCACCACGGCTTCGAAGTTGCGGGCCACGCACCCTGGCCCGATAGTCAGGCTGTCGATCCTGTAGACGGTCGCCTTACTTTGCGAATTGTTCGCCATCACGGCTCGCAGACTACGCACGCGCTGCACGTGTCCACCACGCTCCAAGCTGGCCAAGGTCTGTGCTGACAAAACCACATAGGCCGAACCGGTGTCGAGCAGGAACTCACGATGGGCGTCGCCCACCGCAATTTCGAGGTGCAATGTGCCAACATCGGAAGGCGCGAGCGCCACCTCAGTGCCCGAGGCGTAAGAGCCAGCTGACAGTGCTGCGGCCACGCCGCACCCAACCATGCCGCGGAATGCTCGGGAGAGGCACTTCTTTAGGGCGGATCGGGGCGTCATGCCTCGGATCGAGCAAGATGCAGGCCATACCCTCCAATTCCGCGTAACCCTTTGAAAAAACAAGATCACACTCGGTTTTATCGAATAAGTTGACCGAGATTTCGGAATCGCCGCAAAAATATCGTTCGAATATAGTGCGAGTCACATTGGATTCGCCCCGTATCGGTGCGCGTCCAGTGCTTAGGGTCGAGCCACGAACTGACCCTGCCAACACTATAGGAGAGCAGAACATGAGCACTACAACTGCAAGCAAATTCCTGCGTTCGGTGACCTTTGCGGCCACCGCATTGGCCTTCAGTGCCGGCTGCGGCAGCGCTGTGGCAATGGGCAGTACCAGCGGCTTTGAACCGCGCAGCTACCGGGCAGCGCCGCACAAAATGCCCAATCGTTTCTATCACGAACGTAAGGCCCGCGAAGTTGCCGAATTCGCCCGTCTCGAAGCTGTCGATGGCAGCTCGGAAAGCATCGAGCGCGCACCGCGTCGTGCTCCCCACAAGGCCAATAATCGCTTCTTTTATCGCCAGATGCAGTGAGTCAGCGTGGCGCTACCGGCTCCGGGGAAACGGCTAATGCAAATGTCCGACATTTTAAGTTCGACGCACTCTACGCAGCCGCGGTTGCGCGCAACTGTTCACGAAGCGCGGCGCTGCCGCTCCGCGACAGGGCCCGGGCATCATCACCAACGCCGTTCTAACGAAGCGCCCTCAGCACTATCTCTCTCCGCCAAATACGCAAAAAGCCCCTCTAGGGGGCTTTTTGCGTATTTGGCGGAGAGAGAGTCCGTATTTTTACGATCCAACGCCATCCGATAAAATCCGTTTTGTTTTTTATTTACATATAGTTATGTGGTTTTATCTCCCAGAGGC
>CAMCBY010000123.1 GCA_945873015.1 Klebsiella pneumoniae | reverse complement strand
CCTTCGACCTGATGGAACATCGGCGAATGGGTCTGATCGTAATCGCATCGGTAAACACGACCGGGCGCGATGATGCGCAGTGGCGGCGGCTCATGCTCCATCACGCGGATCTGCACCGGTGAGGTATGGGTGCGCAGCAACCGTCCGTCGGTCAGATAAAAAGTATCGTGCATCGCCCGCGCCGGATGATGGGCGGGGATGTTCAGAGCTTCGAAATTGTGGAAGTCATCTTCGACTTCGGGCCCGCGCGCGACATCGAATCCAGCATGCCGGAATATCGTTTCGATGCGTTCGATGACCATACTGACGGGATGGACGCCGCCGCTCGCGCCACCACGTCCGGGCAGCGTCACATCGATGCGTTCGGTGCGCAGGCGCTCGTCGAGATGGGCGGCTTCGAGCGCCGCTTTACGCGCGTCCAATTGTTCACTGACGCGCTGTTTGGCGTCGTTGATCGCCTGTCCGGCTGCCGGGCGCTGATCGGCCGGCAAACTACCCAAGGTTTTCAGCAGCGCCGTGATCGCGCCCTTCTTGCCAAGGTATCGCACCCGCAAATCATCTAGCGTGCCGAGATCGGCGGCCGCCGCGAGGGCAACGGTCGCTTCTTGCACAATGGCTTCGATATCGCTCATGCGAGGGACTGCGTAGGCTGGAAAAAGAAAGGGGAAAGGCTCACCTTTCCCCTGGGTCCACGGCTATCGAAACTGACCGGTTTAAGCGGCCAGCGCGACTTTGGAACGTTCCGCCAGAGCGCCGAAAGACGTCAGGTCGTGCACAGCGAGGTCAGCCAGAACTTTACGGTCGACTTCGATCCCGGCGCGCGACAGGCCGTTGATGAAACGCGAGTAGCTCAAACCGAACCCACGGGCGGCGGCATTGATTCTCACGATCCACAGGGCGCGGAACTGACGTTTACGCTGGCGGCGGTCGCGGTAGGCGTATTGGCCTGCCTTGATGACCGCCTGTTTGGCGACGCGGTAGACATTCTTGCGTCGGCCGCGGTAACCCTTGGCCAGATCGATTATTTTTTTGTGCCGGGCATGCGCCTGGACACCACGCTTCACTCGTGCCATTGCTAATAAATCCTTCGCTCTACCTTCTTACAGCCCGGGCAGCATCTGACGAACGGAGGCTTCGTCGGCATGCGCGATCAGGGCGCCGTGGCGCAGCTGACGCTTACGCTTGGGGCTCTTCTTCGTCAAGATATGACGCTTGAACGACTGCCGGCGCTTGATTCGACCGCTTCCGGTCTTGGTAAATCGTTTGGCCGCGCCGCGATTGCTCTTAATTTTCGGCATCATCAATTCTCCACTGCCCGTCAGCTACGCTTCGGCGCGATGACCATGACCATCTGGCGCCCTTCGAGCTTCGGGAATTGCTCTACGTTTCCTAACTGTCCGAGGTCGCTCTCGACGCGTTGCAGCATCTGGGCACCCAGTTCCTGGTGCGCCATTTCGCGGCCGCGGAAGCGCAACGTAACCTTCACCTTGTCGCCCGTTTCGAGGAACCGCTTCAGATTTCTGAGCTTGATCTGATAGTCGCCCTCGTCTGTGCCAGGTCGGAATTTGATTTCCTTGACCTGGATCTGCTTCTGTTTACGTTTCGCGGCATGGCGTTTCTTGCTCAGATCGAACAGAAACTTGCCAAAGTCCATGACCCGGCATACAGGTGGCTCAGCAGTAGGCACGATCTCGACCAGGTCAAGTTCGTGAATTAACGCTTCGTGCCTCGCAGCTTCGATTGCAACGATTCCGAGGTTCTCACCATCCGCGCCAATGAGGCGTACTTGCGGACAGTTAATATCCCCGTTAACCCGGTTCTTCTTGTCGGCGGCTATACCTCAATCCTCCAAAATGCTTGGGCCACGCTGCGCAACTTCGTTGCGGAGCCGATCGGTGAATTGTTCTAATGACATTTCACCCAGATCAGCGCCGCTTTGCGCTCGCACGGCCACGGTTCTGTTACCCATCTCGCGCTCGCCTATGACGAGCAGGTAGGGAATGCGTTGCAAGGTGTGCTCGCGGATTTTAAGCCCGATCTTCTCGTTTCTCAAGTCCGCATCGCATCGGAATCCTTGATTTTTCAGGATTTCCGCAACCTCTTTGGCCCACGGGCCGTGATGTTCAGTAATACTGAGGGCAATCGCCTGGATTGGAGCGAGCCACGCCGGGAATCGACCGGCATGATGTTCGATCAAAATGCCGATGAAGCGCTCCATCGAACCGAGAATGGCACGATGGATCATGACGGGCACATGGCGGTCGCCATCTTCGCCGACGAATTTGGCGCCCAGGCGGTCCGGCATGGAGAAATCCACCTGCACGGTGCCGCACTGCCAGTTGCGGCCGAGGCAATCCTTGAGGGTGAACTCAATCTTCGGCCCGTAAAACGCGCCTTCGCCCGGCTGCACTCGAAATTTTAGGCCTTTGGTGGTCAGCGCCAGCTCGAGCGCCGCTTCAGCCTTGTCCCACAACTCGTCGGCGCCCACGCGCTGGGCCGGGCGCAGCGACAATGCCACTTCGACGTCGCTGTAACCGAAGGCCGAGTACACCTCATAAGTCATATCGATGAGGCGACTGACTTCGTCCTGCAGCGAACTCTCGGCGCAGAAGATATGGCCGTCATCCTGGGTGAAACGTCGTGCCCGCATGAGGCCGTGCAAGGTGCCGGACGGTTCGTTGCGATGCACGATGCCGAATTCGGCGATGCGGAACGGCAGATCGCGATAACTGCGCAGGCCGTTGTTGAACACTTGCACATGACCAGGGCAATTCATCGGCTTGACCGCGTATTCGCGGTTCTCCGAGTTGGTCGCGAAAATCATGTCGTGAAACTTGTCCCAGTGGCCGGACTTTTCCCACAACGAACGGTCCAGCACCTGCGGAGTGTGGACTTCCTGATAGTCGGCGTAGCACACATCGCGAATATAACGTTCGACCAGGCGATACAGCACCCAGCCCTTTTCGTGCCAGAACACCATGCCCGGCGCTTCTTCCTGAAAATGAAACAGGTCGAGGCTGCGGCCAAGCTTGCGGTGATCGCGCTTCTCGGCCTCTTCAATGCGCTTGAGGTAGGCCGCGAGGTCTTTTTTATCTGCCCACGAGGTGCCGTAGATGCGCTGGAGTACTTCGTTGTTCTGGTCGCCGCGCCAGTAAGCACCGGCAATCTTGGTCAGCTTGAAGGCCTTCAGACGGCCGGTACTCGGCACATGAGGGCCGCGGCACAAATCGACGAAATCGCCCTGACCGTAAAGCGATATGTCCTGTTCGGCGGGAATCGAAGCAATGATTTCGGCTTTGTATGCTTCGCCCATGCCTTTGAAGAAATCGACCGCCTGATCGCGCGCCATGACCTGCCGTTCGACCGCGATATCGGCCTCAGCAAGTTCTTCCATGCGTTTCTCGATGCGCTCGAGGTCTTCCGGCGTGAATGAACGCTCGTAGGCAAAATCGTAATAAAAGCCGTCATCAACCACTGGGCCAATAGTGACCTGGGCGCTCGGATAAAGCTGTTTGACCGCATGCGCGAGCAGATGGGCGGTACTGTGGCGCATGATTTCGAGGCCGGCTTCGTCTTTCGGCGTGATGATCGACAACGCGCAGTCGTGCTCAATCAGGAACGCGGTATCGACTTCGCGGCCGTCGACGCGGCCACCCAAGGCCGCCTTGGCAAGGCCAGCGCCAATCGAAGCAGCAACCGCTGCGACGGTCACGGGTGCGTCAAACTGCCTCTGGCTGCCATCGGGAAGGGTAATTGCGGGCATATCAAATCTCCGTGGCCTGTACGAGCGGCCATCGAATGGGGCGGAATCGCGCGATGCGCGAAGCACACGGGGCCATGGTCCCGCCTGTGCCGCTCTGGCACGACGGTCATAGTCTCGGTGCAGAGACTCCGTTACACGATTTCCTACCAGTCGGAATTGGTAGGCGCGATTGGATTCGAACCAACGACCCCCACCATGTCAAGGTGGTGCTCTAACCAACTGAGCTACGCGCCTGTCGTTCTTCGCGTCGGCGCGTTCATGGAGGGCTCGGGCCACTCCTCTACACACTCACTCGCGAAGGGGCGCAAGGATACACAAATTGCGTGCATGTCACCAGCCGCAGGCAGCGCCAAAGCGGGGTGGGTCAATCAGTGCCCGCAACTACCCGGCATATCGAGCAGGTCACGCTTGATGAGCGTGATCTCATCGCGCAGACGAGCGGCATCTTCGAATTCCAGGTCGCGTGCGTGTTTGTACATCCGATCTTCGAGCTGCTTGACCTTCTTCAAGGCCGCTTCGGAACTCAAGCCCGCATAGGGCGCGCGCGACTCAGCGGCACGCTGCTGGCCACGCCGCGGCTGCCCCGCCGCCGGGCCATAGGCACCTTCCATGACATCGGCCACCTGCTTGGTGATGCCTACCGGCGTAATGCCATGAGTGACGTTATAGGCCAACTGCACTTCGCGGCGCCGCTCCATCTCGTCCATCGCGCGACGCATGGAACCGGTCACATTGTCGGCATACATGATGGCCCGGCCGTCGATATTGCGCGCCGCGCGGCCAACGGTCTGGATGAGAGAACGGTCGGAACGCAGAAAACCTTCCTTATCGGCATCAAGAATGGCGACCAGCGAGACCTCCGGCAAATCCAGTCCTTCGCGCAGCAGGTTGATGCCGACCAGCACATCAAATTCCCCGAGACGCAGGTCGCGCAGGATCTCGACCCGTTCAACCGTGTCGATATCTGAATGCAGATAACGTACTCGCACACCGTGTTCACTCAGGTAATCGGTCAGGTCTTCGGACATCCGCTTGGTGAGCGTCGTGACCAAGACCCGACCGCCGTGCGCAACCGTCAGATTGATTTCCGACAGCAAGTCATCGACCTGGGTCCCCGCTGGTCGCACTTCGACTTGCGGGTCGATGAGTCCGGTCGGACGCACCACCAGTTCCACCACCCGCCCGGCGTGATTCGCTTCATAATTTCCGGGCGTGGCGGACACAAATATCATCTGCGGTGCGAGCCGCTCCCATTCCTCGAAACGTAACGGCCTGTTGTCGAGCGCCGATGGCAGCCTGAAACCGTATTCGACCAGGTTTTCCTTGCGCGAGCGGTCGCCCTTGTACATCGCCCCCAGCTGCGGAATGGTGACGTGGCTTTCGTCGATGACCAGCATCGAGTTTTTGGGCAGGTATTCGAACAGGGTTGCCGGTGCATCGCCCGCGGCGCGGCCCGACAGGTGGCGGCTGTAGTTCTCGATGCCATTGCAGTAACCAAGTTCAGCCATCATTTCGAGGTCGAAACGGGTGCGCTGCTCAAGGCGCTGCGCTTCCACCAGCTTGTTCAGCGACCGTAACTGTTCAAGGCGCTCCTTCAATTCTTCCTTGATGGTCTCGACCGCGCGCAATACCGTCTCACGGGTCGTCACGTAATGTGACTTGGGGTAGATGGTGTAACGCGGCAGTTTGCGCACCACCTCGCCGGTCAAGGGGTCGAACAGCGACAGATTCTCCACTTCGTCGTCGAACAGCTCGACGCGCAGCGCATCGCGTTCCGATTCCGCCGGATAGATATCAATGACTTCGCCGCGCACGCGATAAGTGCCGCGTTCCAGCACCACATCGTTGCGTTTGTACTGCAAAGCCGTGAGGCGCCGCAGGATTGAACGCTGATCGATCATGTCGCCGCGCCGCAGATGCAACACCATCGAATGGTATTCGTCAGGTTCACCGAGGCCGTAAATTGCGGAGACCGTCGCGACAATGATGGTGTCGGTACGTTCGAGCATGGCCTTGGTCGCCGACAGCCGCATCTGTTCAATGTGATCGTTGATCGATGCGTCTTTCTCGATATAGGTATCCGACGCCGGCACATAGGCCTCGGGCTGGTAGTAGTCGTAATAAGAGACGAAATACTCGACCGAGTTATGCGGAAAGAAGTCGCGCATCTCGCCGTAGAGCTGCGCCGCCAGCGTCTTGTTCGGCGCCATGATCAAGGTCGGGCGCTGCACAGTCTGAATCACGTTGGCGATGGTGAAAGTCTTGCCTGAGCCCGTTACCCCCAGCAAAGTCTGGTGATAAAGCCCGGCATCGATGCCTTCGAGCAAGGCAGCGATGGCCTGCGGTTGTCCGCCCGCCGGTGCGAACTCGGACACCAATTCGAACTTGCGGCTGGTCGAACGTTCGTCGATATTGCTCATCGGTCGGCATGCTTGCGGGGTCGCGGTCGTCCGGTATAGTACACGACCCGCCGCCGCCTCATTCCAGCTACGTCAGGAGCTTGGCCCCCTTGGACGTCAAACCGTCACACCGCGCCGCCAGCCTGCGGATTTCGCCAACCCTGGCGGTCGCCGCGCACGCCGCCGAACTGCAACGTGCAGGTCGTGACATTCTCAATCTTGCTGCGGGTCAATCGGACTTCGATACCCCCGAACACGTCAAAGCAGCGGCTCGGCAGGCCATCACCGACGGCTTCACCAAATACACCGAGGTCGATGGCACGGCGGATCTGAAAGCCGCAGTTATCGAAAAATTCGAGCGCGACAACGCGCTGCACTTCAAACCGGAAAACATCCTGGTGTCCTGCGGTTGCAAGCACAGTCTGTTCAATCTCATGCAGGCGCTGCTGAATGAGGACGACGAAGTCATCATTCCTGCGCCCTACTGGGTGTCCTACCCGGACATGGCACGCCTCGCCGGCGCGGATCCGGTCATCATCCGCACCAAGTTCAAGCAACGTTTCAAGATCACACCAGAACAACTACGCGGTGCGCTCGGGCCGCGCTCGCGACTGTTGATCCTCAATAGTCCCGCCAATCCCAGTGGCGCGGTCTACAACCGTGCCGAACTCGAAGCGCTTGGACATGTGCTGGCTGAGTTTCCTGAGGTCATCGTCGTCAGCGATGACATTTTCGAGCATCTCAACTGGGGCCCGGAACCGTTCTCCAATATTCTCAATGCGGCGCCGCGCCTGCATGAGCGCACGGTGGTGGTCAATGGTTTGTCCAAGACCTACGGCATGGCCGGGTGGCGCATCGGCTATGCCGCTGGTCCCGCGCCGCTGATTGCCGCAATGAAAAAGATTCAATCGCAGAGCACCTCGAATCCGGCCTCTATCGCCCAGGTCGCCGCGATTGCCGCCTTGCGTGGCGAGCGCGGTTTCCTGCGTGAACAAAACGAAGTGTTCAAGAAGCGCCACGATTTTGTGGTGCGCGAGCTGGCCCTCGTCAAAGGCGTCAATGTGCATCCCGCCGACGGCAGCTTCTTTGTATTTCCCGACATGAGCGGCGTCATCGCGCGCCGCGATGACCTCGACGACGATGTTGCGCTGGCCGAGTACCTGCTCGACAAGGCAGCGCTGGCGGTTGTGCCCGGCGCGGCCTTTGGTGCCCCCGATTGTCTGCGCCTGTCGACCGCCAACAGCATGGAGGTTCTCAAGGAAGCCATGACACGCATGCGCAAACTGCTCGCCTGAGGGTTAAATAGATTTGACCCATACCCCCCCGGGTCAGTACCATACGCCGCTCTCTTATTCCCCGGTAGCTCAGTCGGTAGAGCGGGTGACTGTTAATCACTAGGTCGGCGGTTCGAGCCCGTCCCGGGGAGCCAAATCAAAGCCCTTGCAAGAGGGCTTTTTTGTGCGCGCAATTTGCCTCGGGGCGACTGTGCGCCTTGGCTTTGCACGTTCCGCCACTAATGCAGGGCCTTTTCGACCGCCTCGGCACCCGCAAAGCCATCACCCATGACAGCGCGATGCCTGCCGTAAACGACACAAGACGACCTTCCGTCAGCGCGGTTCGGCCAGCAGAATTGGCGATAGAATCAAGGCATGAATACCAAGCACCAACAACGCATCCTGCGCTTTGACGGCGCGCGCAACGTGCGCGATCTCGGTGGCCTGCCGACCGCTGGCGGCGCGACCACCCGTTACGGCGTCGTCATCCGTGCCGACGGTCTATCCCGTCTGAGCGACGCGGACCTCAAGCGTATTGCCGACTTGCGCGTGCGCACGATTGTCGATCTGCGTTTTGATGAAGAACGCGCGCGTGCGCCAGACCGCGTTCCTTCTGATCGAGCGCCCGACTTTTTCCACTGCGGGTTTCATCCCAATGGCTCCGAGGCGCTGTTTCACGCCATCAATATTCGCGGCGCAGGGCCAGAGGAAGCAGCGGCGCTGATGTGTGCCAACTATGCACGCATGCCGTTTGATCACGCCGCCGAGCTACGTGATGTCATGCATCACATTATCGCCGCTGACACCGCGCCGCATCTTGTCCACTGCACCAGCGGCAAGGATCGCACCGGCATTCTCGTCGCGTTTCTGCTGCTGGCGCTGGATGTGCCCCGCGACGTCGTTTTCGACGACTACGGCTTAAGTAACGGCGAGTGGCAACCGATAGACATGTTTTCGCCCACCGCGAGGCAAGACACCATCGCTGCCGTGATGGCGGCGCCGGCGGCGTATCTGCAATCGGCCTTCGATGCTATCGAAGCGCGCTGCGGCACTGTCGATAACTATCTCGGCCAGTGGCTGGGTTTTGGGCCGCGCGAGAAGGCGGCGCTGGCGGCCTTGATGCTGGCATAACCTCTGTAGGTGCGAATTCGTTCGCACATTAATGCCGGGGCCGGGCCTGCTGGCTTGGCACGAATGTGCGAATGAATTCGCACCTACAAGGAATCGCCAGGGGCTAATTCAAACTCCGCGCCATGCGCGTGCGCCAAGCTTTGACGCGCTCATCGGCGCCCAGCACATTAAAGATATCCACCAGCGTCTTGCGCACGGCGCCATCGTGCCAGCTGCGCTGGCGCGGCAGCATCGCCAATAAATCTTCAACCGCCTTGTCGAAGTCGCCGGCTACCGCCGCCTGCACAGCAGCCCGGTAAGCCGTCGCCAGCCCGTCATCCCCCTCCACCGCAGTGGCCGCATCGGCCAGACTCAAGCGCGCATTGAGCGGTGCGATCTCGCCGCCCACCTGCAGATTGGCCGGCAGTTCGGCCAACAGCACGCGCGCATCTTCGCTGCGGCCCTGACCGAGATAGAGTTCAGCCAGCGCAAAATGCACGCGGTAATCGCTGGCGTCCATGGCGCGCGCTCGTTCCAGTTCGGTGACGGCGGTGGCCAGATCGCCCAAACCGAGCGCAGCGTGGGCAGCGGCGATGGGTCCGTCGGTGTCCCGTGCGAGATGCGGCTTCACCAACCGCTCCAAAGCTGCCAGTGGTTGTGCACCGACCGCCTGCGCCACCGCTTCGCCGTGACGAAACACCATGAGTGTCGGCAAACTGCGGATGCCGTAGCGCGCGGCGATTTCCTGTTCGGCGTCGGTGTCGACCTTGATTACTGCCAGCGCGCCGTCGAGACGTGCCGCAAGATCTTCCAGCACCGGTGCGAGTTGACGACAAGGTGCGCACCAGCTCGCCCAG
>CAMCBY010000122.1 GCA_945873015.1 Klebsiella pneumoniae | reverse complement strand
ATTCCCTTTACGCTTTCGACCATGAGCATCTGCTCCATCGAGGACATTGCCGCGCATACCCAGGCACCATTCTGGTTCCAGTTGTATGTGATGCGTGACCGCGCCTTTGTCGAAGGCCTGATCGATCGCGCCAAAGCGGCGGGTTGTTCGGCGCTCATGATTACGCTTGACCTGCAGGTGCTGGGGCAACGTCATCGCGACATCAAGAACGGCCTCTCGACGCCGGTCAAACCGACTCTGCTCAATCTCATGAATCTCGCCCTGCATCCGCGCTGGTGCCTCGGCATGCTTGGCACCAAACGTCGCAACTTCGGCAACATCGTTGGCCATGTGAAGGATGTCGATAACATCGGTTCACTGGCGGAATGGACCGCCCGACAGTTCGACCCGCGCCTGAGCTGGGCCGACGTTGAATGGATCAAAAAACGCTGGGGCGGCAAGTTGATTCTGAAGGGCATCATGGATGTCGAGGACGCGCGCCTCGCCGCCGACAGCGGCGCTGATGCCTTGATCGTGTCCAATCACGGCGGCCGTCAGCTCGACAGCGCACCGAGTTCCATTTCCGCACTGCCGGCCATCGCCGATGCGGTGGGATCACGCATCGAAGTGTGGATGGACGGCGGTATACGCAGCGGCCAGGATGTTTTGAAAGCGTGGGCGCTCGGCGCACGCGGCACGCTGATTGGCCGCTCGTTTCTGTATGGTTTGGGCGCGATGGGTGAAGCGGGGGTGACCAGGGCCCTCGAGATCATCGCGCGCGAACTCGATCTCAGCATGGGCTTCTGTGGCCACACTGATATCCGGCGGGTGGATGAAAGGATTCTGATACCCGGCAGTTATTGAGCGTGTTGGTGCGAGTTCATGCATGTATCTGCACCGAGGATAGAGCGCTAGTGCTGGCCTGAATGTCAGGCTGAAGCCTGACCCACAGATGAGATTCAATGTGCGAATGAATTCGCACCTACAAGTTTCTGTGGGTCAGCCTTCAGGCTGACATTGTTTCATCGCGATTGAATGTGCGAATGAATTCGCACCTACAGGTTTCTGTGGGTCAGCCTTCAGGCTGACATTTGAATTCGTACCTACAGAGTTTCGATGTCCCATTGATTCTGGCCCTCGCGCAGTAGTTTGCGTACGGAGTCCATCGCGACGGCCACACCGGCATCGCGATAGGGGTTGCGTATTTCATCGCCTGACAGCACCACGCCGTTCAAACACACCTGCTTGATGCCATAACCGCGCGCGCCAACCCGATAGGTGAAACGTGAGGCATGACCTGCGACCGGCAGACTGACCGCGAGTCCATCGAGCGAGGCCGGCATGACCGGGTCAATGTGCAGTTGTTCGCCGCAGGCGCGCAGGCCGAACAGGCTGCGAATCATGATCGCAAGTGCGAGTCCCGGGCCGCTGGAATACACCCGCCAGCCACCGTCAAAAGCAATTTCGTCGCGGGCGATGCGGCCGTAGTCTGCATAGGCGGCGTACCGGTCAGGGAAGGCGGCATCCGAGCTCGAATAATAACAATGGCTCGGTCGCGGCGAGGCGCCGGGCAGGCGCGCCTTGAGACCAATCGGGTTGACCAGGTTGAGTGCCGCAAAAAATTGAGCGGCGCGTCCGGCGTAAGCGAGTGCTTCGGCATAACGCAGATGGGCATGGGTATACATGAGGCCAATCTCGCGGCCGAAAAAAGCCGCACTCTCGGCACGCTGGAAGAGGGTTGTCGGTCCGCCGCGATACTGCATGGGTTTGTCGAACAAGCGCGCACCATCGGGGCCGAGCAGATGGCGTTCGATCAAATCAAAGTGCTGCGCCGCCTGCGCCGGCGTGAGAATGCCGCTCAGAATGGCGTGGGGAATTGGCAGCAGACTGTAGTTAAGCCCGGTCTGTTGATCGCGCGGATGCAGCAGGTAGTCGCGCGCGCCGTCGGCGCGGGTATGCATGTAGCCGGGCACAACACCATCGACCACCAGATATTTCTGAAAGTCCTGTTCGATGCGCTGTGCCATCGCGAGCAGGCTCGCGGCGCGTGGCGCATGTTCGCCGTCGGCGAGGCTCGCCGCCAGGGTGTTCAACATCTGGTAGTGCAGCGTGACGGTCCACGCGCTGCACAGCTCGTCGCGCAACTGCGGTGAGGCCGGTTGCATGGAATCATTCCAGTCGCCATGACCGTAGGCAATCAACAGCGTGCCGGGCAGACAATGGGCTTCGATAAAGGCCAGTGCGCGTTCAACGTGTTGCCACAGCGTCGGCACGCTGTCAGCGCCTTGGTGAAAGGGCAGCGTCTGTTCGAGCAGCGCGAGGTCACGGCTTGCCTCGAGATAACGCGCCAGCGCCATCAACGGCCAGAAGATGATGTCGCCGTGGGAGTCACCGGCGCGAATGTCGCGCTCCCGTGCAAAAAAAGTGAACCATTGCGGCCAGTCGCCGGCCTCGTTCTGCGCGCCAAATACGCGCAGCAACAGATCCCGTGCCGGCGCCAGATGGCCGAGTGCCAACAGCAGTTCGAGCGGACCCTGGCAAATGTCGCGCGAGCCCCAACCACCACCGGTGAATTGTTCGAGGCCGCGCGGCGCGAGGTAATGCACCAGCGCGTTATCGGCGAACCAGGGCGCGATAGCTGCCCACTGCGCAACTTCCAGGGCGTGAACACTGTCGGCCGGCACACTCAAGGCCAGTGCGCTGGCGATGCCGAGCGGCGTGCCAAACAAGTCAGGCGCGATGGCGGGCGGGTCAAGCAACTCGCCGCTGTAGACAAACCGCGCGGCGCTGCACGGCGCGGTGCGCAGGCACAGATACGGGTTGCCGTGCGCCTCGCCGTCAACGAACAACAGTTCGTCACCACCGCAGGCTTCAATGACGGTCGCGTCGGCGGCGCGGACACGAAAACCGCGCTCGCCAAAACGAGTCGCGACCGCTGTGCCCGCATGGGCATGCATGACGACATCGAGGCCGTCGCGTTTAAATGCGACAGCGCCGGCATCGGCACCGTCATCATCGTCGAGGGCGATATGGTGGCAGAGCAGAAAACGCAGCGGCGCGCCGCGCTGCACCGTGATC
The DNA here is from genome assembly GCA_945873015.1 of Klebsiella pneumoniae. GTDB lineage: Bacteria > Pseudomonadota > Gammaproteobacteria > JADJYF01. The sequence continues at coordinate 6,366 of CAMCBY010000122.1, read as the reverse complement.
TCGAGCTCGATAAGATGGCTATCGCTGTCGGCGCAAGTCACGACCTCGAACTCATGCTCGTCGTCGCGATAGAACCAGCGACAACTATGCGGTGTGACAGCCCATGCCGATGGTTGATCCAGCAGTCGCCAGCCATCCTGCTGCTCGACGAAAATGCGCTGACCCAAGGCGCGGAACAGGCCAAGATACCCGCGCGCCGATGACAACAGGCGATTGATGCCGACGTGGCCGTGGGTCAGCATGGAATTGAAGATGCCGCCCATCCACGCGGTGCTGGTCAGCGCGCCTTCGTCCGGCACCAGCGCGCTGCCGGTCCGCAGGATCTGGGCATGGGCCCGTTGTACCCGGTTCTCCTTGCGCGGCGACACCAGATGCACTTCGCCACCGTGAAAACTCGCAATGATGTCAGTGCCGTGTCGTTCTTCGAGCACGGGTGCGCCGAAACGGGCGGTGAAATCCGCGAGCGGCACGGTCTGCGCCGCGAACAGCGGCGCGCGCGTGAACAGACTGACCGGCAGCGCCGTGGCGGCGGCGTCCTGCGGCGCGGCCGGCTCTGGTTGCGCTTGCGGCAGCGCACAGGCCGCCGCCAGATAACGCAGATCGTCGGGGCCGCTGGCGGCCGGATGATCGGCGAGGTAACAACCCACAAAACCGCGCTGCGCGCGCGCGCCTGGCGCAAGCGTCAGTGGTGCGTCCTGCAGACACACCAGCGCATGTTCGTGTTGCAGGCGCATGGCCGGCAGGCCGTCGCGCAAAGCCAGCGGCGTGTGCCCGGCGCGGGTCGCGGTGCCGTGAAACTGCAGGGCATCGGTGGCGTAACTGACGGCACGATGCAGTGAGGCCAGCAGGCACCACGGGTGACGACCGGCCATCGGCAGATTCTGACGCGTTGCGATCACGCGCCCATGGCGCGCGTCGAACAAGGGTGTGTGATCGAGATACTGGCTGGCGTAAAACTCACTGGTGCGGATGAAGTTGTAATCGGCGAGACCCAGATCCTGGGTGTGGATTAAATCAACCGTCACCGCCTGCGTGTTGTGATTGTCGAGCTCGACATGCCAGAACCAGCTCGGCGAGTCGGCCGCGAGCCGCAGACTCACTCGATAGTGCAACCCCTGCCAGTCGCCGCGCAGTGCAAAGCCGTCGCTGGCTGGCTCGAGGCGCGACGGGCTGCGCGGACCGAGCAGGGCGATGCTATCGGCGTGGCCGCCGAGCCGGCGCAGATAGATGTTGCTCTGGCCACCTTCCATGGCGTTGCCGCGAAACAGATTGAGCATGATGTCTTCATGATCGATGCGCGCCACTGAGGCATTGGCGTTCATCATCACGCGCAGTCCGGCGGCGTTGGTGACAGTGCGGGTCATGCTCGAACCTCTTCACAGTAGAAAACAAAATGCGCAGGCAACGTGTGGCAACGACATTGCTGGTGGTCGAAATCGGCATAGGCCTCACCGTTCAGGGTCACGGCGCGCAGGGGCGCGGGCAGCGGCGGCAGCAATACCAAGGCACCGGGCGGCATATCGATACCTTGTTCGATGAACATCTCGACACACTGTTGCGCGCCGCGTCGCAGCCGATAGCTGAGCGGACCGTAATGGGTGGCGAGGCGCGTGACCGTCACACCCTCTTCATCCAGCCAGGCGCTGGCGACACCGGCGGCGAGCACCAGACTGGCATCGGCACGACGTTCATAGGCAAAGGCGCTGGTCAGGGCATGGATGTACTCGGCGCCTATCCAACTGTGGGGCAGATCGCCGAGAAAGGCCGGCGCATCGACTTCGCGCCAGGATTGTTCTGGCCACTGCCGCCAGGATGCCGGGCGACAATCGGCGAGCAGGCCATTCATCACGCGCAGCGCGTCGTCGCGTCGGCCGAGGCGTATCAGCGCCCCAACGATACGTATTTCGTAGGCGCTGTAGTTGCTCCAGTCGTGGCGCTCGGCGCGCGCGTCGCGAATCGCGAGATAACGGTCAAAGGTTGTATGCAGTGCCGCGCGCGGCAAGTCAGCACCATCGTCAGCGACGGTCAATGCGATGGCGATCGCGGTCGCATCGAAGTCACCGAGTTCGACTGAGCCGGGAATAAAATCGATACCGTGTTGTTGTATGGTGCGCGCCAGCGAACGATGCAGATCGGCGCCGAACTCATGCGCGAGTGCCGCGATGCGTTGAGCTTCCTGATGCGCGCCGACCTGTGTGGCCAACCACGCGCCGTCGTGCAGACCACGCAGCGCCCAGAAGTCATCCCAATAAGCGTGCACGGGTTGCGCCATATAACCTTCGTGGCTCATCGATTCCGGCAGTACGCCAAAATAAGCGGTATCACGATAGGCGGCGCTGGTGCGCTGGCCGCGCAGATATTCGAAGCGCGCCAGCACCCGTTTTACGATCGGCCATTGGCGCGCAAGAAAGTCCGGCTCGGGCGCGAGCCGCTGGGCCTCGGCCACGCCGTGCAGGTATTGCCCGTAGGCATCGTATTCCGGCAACCACTCGGGGCCATCGTCATCAATGGCATCGGGTAACTCGCCATCGGCGCGTTGTTGCGGGCCGTACCAGTCGAGCAGGTCTTTCAGCGGCTGCACGAGACCGACCCGTGCCAGCGCCGTGCCCATGCCCACCGCGTCGCGCAGATAAGCGCGGATATAACGACGCGGGCCGGGCTGCAAACGCGGCCCGTCGCGATTGATCAGAATGTGGGCGGTCGCCGCGCGCAGGGTATGGACGGCATCCGCCTGCCGCAGCGACAGGCGGAGCGGACAATGCGCAAGCACCGCCAGCCACTCGTAGCGGCTGCTGTCGGGATCGAGACGGGTGTTGTCCGGCACCGTATCGCGGGTCGGTACCTGCACCTCGATGTGCATCTCCAGGGCGTCCGTTGCCCGCATTGGAAACGTGAACACCGCCTGCGCGAGACCGTCGTGATCCTCGATGGCCTGATGGTGTGGCAGATATCCGTCGCGCAAGGCCTGCACCAGATCGCCCGCCGCAAAACTCTGTGCACCAAACGCCTGGGCCGCGTGGTTCAGTAGCACGCGCCGGGTGTGATTGATTTCAAGGCCGTCACAATCGCCGCGCAGATGTGTGAGCGATGCGCAACCGCCGCGGCCTTGCCATAACTGCCATACCGGCGTGACGAGATAGGGGCGCACCAGCACATAAAGCGTGACGGGCTGTGGCTGTGCTGTGGTGAGTGTGAGGTGATAGCTGATATGCAGGGTCTTGTGCGCGCCGTTTTTAATCATGACCGGCGCGATGGCGAGCGTGAAGGTGTCGCTCTGCCAGCACACACGCGGCAGCGGTAAATAGTCGTCGCGCAGACTCGCGCTGAGGGTGACATCGGCCCACGTATACAGGCGAGTGCCGACCTGCACGAGCGCTTCGATGGCGAAGTCGCCGCCGTCCACTTCGAGCAGGCCTTCGGTATTGAGCAAGGCCGAACCGCCGCCGTCAGGCGTGCCGATGATGGTCCAGTAACTTTGTTGTTCGCGCAGGGCTTTGGGGTAGTGTCCGGCCGGCGCTTCGAGCGCCAGTGAACTCAAGCCCGTCAGCATGTCCGGCGCAAAATACCAGGGTAGAAAGGCGAGATGTCGCACGGCGCAGTGCGCTGCAGCGGCGCTGATACGCAGGCGCAGGCCGCGTGTGCGTGCACCCGGCAACAGCACCGTGCTGTGCGGGCCGGGTTGGGCGTCAGCGTTGTGATGACACTGCCAGTGGCCGCTGGCATCCAGCAAGTCGATGGCGAAGGCGGCGGGCAGCTTATCGTCCGGCCAGCTGATGCGCAGCGCGCTGAAGGCGCGTTCCTGATCAAACAGCAGCGTCAGGCTCTGCTCGCCCGCGGCGGCGCTGCGCCAGCATGACAAATCATCGTTCAACACCTGCGTCGCAGCGTGGCCGGCCAGCGTACTCGAGGCGCTGACGTGCGGGATGCCGCGGTAACTTTCATCACACAGGCGCAGGCGGCGCAGACACAGCGAGCCCGCGCCGGCCCCCACGATGGCGATTTCCAGCGCGTCACAATGTTCGATACGTCGCGCGCGCCGCGCACCCCAGGCGTAACCGATGTCGCGTGCTGCAATACGCCAGCTGCTCCACGATGCCTGCAGACAAAACTGCTCGTCGCGCAGACGCCAGACATTGGCGAGGCGCTCGTCGACCAGTTTGAATTCGACAATGTGTTGCGGACCATTGCCGCAGTGGTCGACGACGAAGGCATAGTCCTGCGGCAGCGTCAGATCGAGTGCGCGCCGCGCAATCACAAAACCATTGCCACCAAGGTCATAATCGAGGCGCAGCGCCGGGCCGTCGCCATCGATGAACGGCGTCAGCCGCAGCTGCGCGGCACCCGGTGCGATGGCGGTCCATCCCCCGACATCGCGAAAATCATCGAGCAGGGTCTCGCTCATATCTACACGCGGGTGGGTCGTTCGGGCAACAACTGGCCCTGTGTCACGCGCCGCAGTTGCCAGGAGCCAGCTTCGGCGAGATCCAGAACCAGGTCAAAATGTTCAAGATCTTCGGCTTGCGGTTCGAGCACGATGTAGGTGATGCCGCGCTGCGCAAACAAATCCAGCATGTGATGAATGGTGGCACGCTCCAGCGTCACGCTCAGGCGCTCGAGCATCACAAAACGTGGTCGTGCCAGCAACACATGCGCGCACACCAGCAGTTGTTGTTCACTGATGGTCAGCAACGACATCCATTTCTGTTCTGTGTCGATATCCACGCACCGCGCCAGCACCGCTTCGAGGCCGACCATACGCAGCGTTGCGAGGACGGTGTCGCGATAGGTTTCCTGGTCGGGATGGTCGCGGTCATCGGCCAGCAGCACTTCGAGCAAGGTGCCTTCGGGCAGATAAGGCTGTTCGGTGACGAACATCATCTGCGCGCTGTGCGGACGGATGATGCGGCCGCGTCCCCAGTTGCGGATGCCGGCGGTGGTGCGCATCAGCACCGCGCGCACATCGTTCTGCGCGCCGCGCACCAGCAGCCGCGCACCAGGCAGGACCACCAGGTTCAGATCGGCGACCAGCACACGATGGCGGTGGGCCGACAGCATGGTGACATTCTCATAGGCGAGACGGCTGTCGTCTTCGACCGTGACGATGCCTTTGGGCGGCTCTTCCTCATCGTTCTCGATGGCCATGATCAAGGCATCGAGACGCGCTACCACTGCCGCCAGTGACGATAGCAACTGGGTCTGGGTCACGATCAGCGAGAACGCGCCGAGCAGATGGGTGAAGGCCACGGCCGACTGGGTGATGACGCCGAACTCGATGTCGCCACGCATGAATAGCGGCGCAACTATCAAGGCCGGAATCAACTGGATAAGCCAGTTGTAGCCGGTGGTGAAGAAGCTGAGATTGCGCTGCACGACGATCACGCGCCCGGCGTTCTCGACCAGATGATCGAGATGTCGGCGCAGATGGCCGGAGAAATTGCCTTCGCGGCCGGTGACTGCGACCAGCGCGGCGTTTTCTTTGACATGTACGAGCGCGGCGCGAAAGTCCGCTTCGCGGTCGAGTTGCTGATAGTTGAGCCGCACCAGCAGCCGTCCAAGCAACAGGCTGAGCATGGTGCCGATTGCGGCATACAACACCCCGACTCCGAACAGCGCGGGGCTGATGGTCCACAACACGGCGGCAAAAGAAATCACCGTCAGGCTGCCGTTGAATATCATCAGCACGAACGACAGTGTGACGGTGGTAAAGGACCTGACGTCTTCGGCAATGCGCTGATCGGGGTTTTCGATGCCGGCCACGGTCGCGACTTTGAGATAGTTGCGTCGCGCCATGTAGCGTTCAAGCAGGCGCGTGGTGGCCCAGTTGCGCCACACCAGGCTGAGGCGGTCTTCGTAATAACGTCCGAGCACCGTGCTGACGGTGGCGACCGCGAATACGCCAACCCATACCAGTGCCTGGGCGAGAAAGGCGGGGTGATCGCGCTCGGCGAGGGCGGTCATAAAATTGCGGCCGACGTAACTGTTGACCACGTTCAGGCCATTGCCTGCCAGCGCAAAGGCAATCACCACGATGAACAATGTGCGGGCGAGGCGCCCGGCATCGGGCGCGCGCGCAAAGGCCTGGATCTGCGCAAGCCAGTGTTGCCAGGTCTCGCGCGTAAAGCTGATTTCGGGGCGGGGAGTCACGGACAAGAACGCGGCCGGCGGACGGCTCCCGTGCGCATGGCGCGCTACCGAGACGGTCGGCAGCGCGCGAGTCGGTTTACAGTGTGATGAAGCCGCGCCGTACCGCGATGGTCACGGCGTGGGTGCGATCGTTGGCGTTGAGTTTCACCATGATATTACGCACATGCATCTTGACCGTCTCTTCGCTGATCGAGAGCTTGTGCGCAATCTCGCGATTACGGT
>CAMCBY010000121.1 GCA_945873015.1 Klebsiella pneumoniae | reverse complement strand
CATCGGTCGCCGCGGCAGTGTCGAGTGCCGTCATCGCCCTCAGCTCCAGAAATATTTGGAACGACGCCGGTCGGCGTTCTCGCCAAACGGCAGATAGCCGGCACCCGAAAAAATCTTGTTCGGCACCGTGTTCTGCGCAAACCCGCGTTTGCCGATTTCGTAATAATGGTTCGACACGCGCTGATCGATTTCCCAGAATTCGAAATCCGTGCAGGCCTTATCGTAAGTGCCGGCGCGGCGCAGGTGCGGCAGTATCATGCCGGCGTAATACACATACATGCCGTTGGTGATCAGTTGCCGGCGGCTCATACGCGCGAGTTTGCCATACAGCTTCAAGGTCGCATTCTGGATGCCGACTAGGCGCGGCCCGAGTTCGGCTATCGGCACCGGATAGACCTCACCCATCGGCGTATCCCACTTCTCGCGTACCAGCACCGCACCGGCGACTACATGAGGAATGTAATTCTTGGGGCGGGTAAAGGTGGTCGAAATGTCATTGACGCGGATCTCTTCCAAGGCCATGGCCTCGGCATCGATTTCAAGCAGCACGGTGTAGCAATGCGGCACGTTCTCGTGATCGCACACATCACTCCAGTGATAGGCGTCGTCATTGCAGAACAGGTCACGGATGATGAGCAGATTGCCATTAGGCAATTCATACGGACCGGTATCACCGAGACCGAGCCGGCAATCAAAATGATCGAGGAAAGACAACAGCTCCGCCGCCGCATTAAAACGGATCAGGGCGTTGTGAGTCGGGCTGCCATGCTCGCAGCGTTCCAGCAGCGGCACCAGTTGGTCGCGCACCGCCTGGGTGTGAATCTGGCAGCGATACCGGTTCTGCGAATTCAGTATCCAGCCATCCTGGCGTTTGCCCCATTGCACACGCTGCATGAATTTCAGGATCACCGAACTTTCTTCGATGAAGTCGTCGGCACGGATGGTTTCCAGCGCCAGCAGTGCGCAGCGGCCCATGCCGAAACCGACTGCGCCTATCGACCAGTCGTGCACGCTGTTGATTTTGGTGCCGACCTCATGACGCGCGGAGTCACCGATATCCAGCACACCCTGCACACCGACCTCATCGGTGGTCATGCGTAGCAGCTCGGGCCAGCGATAAAACGCATGCATCATCGCCAGGATTTCGTATTCCTGACGCGGAATCATGCCCGACGCACCCTCTGTGGCGCGCATCACCAGCACGTCCCAGATATTCCAGGCCAGGTAATTATTGAGATCGTTAAGTTCAGCAATGCTGAATTCGTCGGCGCGTGCCGCCGCTTCATCCACCTGTTCCAGCACGCGCGTTTTAGCGCGTTGTTTCATGATGCGGTCGCCGAGGATGCCATCCGGCACCGGATCGAGGCCGACGAAGTTGCCGGTGTAGGTCAGTTCCTGGAAACGCAGACCGTTGTCCGCACTCTCGTAACGCTTGCGATAGTCCGCCGTCATGTCGCCTTCCTCAACCGATGAGTTCAACGCGACCCAGGTCGCGTTCGCCGCAGTTCAAACGCACCCGCTTGCCATTCAAGGCCGCCGTCACGGCAGCAAAGTGCGCGGCATTGTCGCCGCCGGTCACATAACGACTGTCGTTGTCACACAGGTAGGTGGTCATGATGCAAGGGATCTGAAACTCGCGCGACAGAATGCCAAGATGACTTTCCGGCGCACCCGACAAAGTCATCACACCGATAGCACCCATGCTCAGTGCCGGCGCGAGGAAGGTGGTGGTGCCACCCTGCGCGAGCAGGATGTGATCGCCGAGCTTGCCGCTCTGCAATAGCGCAATCACCGACTTCGGATCGGGCAGGTACAGCACCGTGCCCTCCGGCGCCTTGTCGGTTTCAAAACAGTTATACCCTTGCGCGATGATGCTCATGTGTTCTGACCCACTCCATTCACGTTGACTGACGATTGATCCATCGCAGGAGTTCATGCGGCGCGCTGGCCACCTGCTGTGCCCCTGCGGCCATGAGTTGGTGCTGGTGATGCATGCCCCAGGCAACGCCGATGGCATCGATGCCGCTCGCGCATGCCTCGCCAACATCACCAGCGGTGTCGGTGACGAGCACCACTTCGGCGCGGTCAAATTGACGCGGCGCGGTTTCGCCCGCCCATCCACCGCACAGGAAGTCGGCAATTGCTGCGGCCTTGCTCGGCTGCGTATCGCCGGCATAAACAGTGACGAAATGCTGGTCGATGCCGCCGCTGCGTAACAGTCGCAAGATGGTGCTGTGCATGTTGCTCGAGACCACTGCGAGCGTGTGGGTCGCGGCCAACGCCTTGACCACCTCGACAATGCCGTCGATGAACGGCGGGTCGTAGTGTTCGCGAATCAGCTCCATGAAGTGCCGGCCGGCGGCCGCCGCCTTGGCTTCGTCGCCGACATGGCGCGTCAGGGACTCAAAAAAATTGCCTTCGAAAATCGCGAAGAACTGCTCGCGCGTGTCGATGCCGAGCGCAAACTCGGCATTGGTTCGCGCGAACAATGGCCATGAGGCCGAGCGCGTATCGACCAAAGTGCCGTCGAGGTCGAACAGGACGGCCTCGTAATGCGCCATGCTCAGCCCGCGCTTAAGTGACGTTCGCCCGTCTCGGCGCTGTTCAAACGATTGAGCTGCGGCAGTTCAAAAAAGTCCTGCATCTCGCCATAAGCCTTGCGGCCCTGCAATTGCCACTCGGCCAACACGTTGAACGACACCATGTTCGGCCAGCACTGCCACGGGAAACGCGTGAGCGCGCGCCCGTTCAAGGTATAACTGCGCCCGGCGGCATCGGCGAAAACCAGCTCCATCGTATCGGGGAACCGGTCGACCCGACGCACGACCGAGCCGCTGCCGCTGGCGAGACCACGCAGCTCGCCGCCTTCAACCACATAACCGTGGGCGAGCGACAACTTGCTGTCATCGACCATCGCATCGAAGCCCATGATCGCGTGCAACACGGTCTTGTCATCAACATGGGCATGCAGCCAGCTCATGTTGGGCTTGCCCCGTTCCGGGCGCGGCCCCCAGGAATGGTCCATGGTCGAAACACAATCGATGGCGTAACGCTTGCCACGCACGCGCACTTCGCCCTGCACATGACCGGACTGATCGAAGTGACCGTTGTAGGCCGTGCCCCACGCGAATTGTCCAGCCGCCGAACCCGATGCACACATCGGGTCGAGCGCCGGGTCGTGAATGTCGAAGGGCACCATGATCGATCGATACTGAACATCAATCAGCGTGCCTTCACCATCGTCGTAACGGATGGTCCATTCGTGATTCGGCTTGGTACACACGATGTGCAGTGAATTGGCCAGCCGGTAATCGAGCAGCGTGCGCGGATTGGGGATCGGCAGATGCGCGCGGTAGTCGCAAAAGTCAGCCTGCCACGGCGTCAGCGCGAACTGCGAATTCATGCACACCGAGGAACTGACGGTGCCGAGATTGGGACGGAACAAGGCGTACACGCCAACGTTCAGGTGGGCCTCGGCGTGATAGAAACCAAAAAAATTGGTCTCCGCCCAATCGAGCTGATCGGGGCTGGACGGATGGAATTCGGCATCGCGGTCATCGAGCATTGCAGGTCTCCCCCCCTTTCATGCTGAGCACACAGTGGAGACGGAGCATGCAGTGCGCTCTATGCCGTCGTCAACTGACCATAGGCGTCAGTTGCGCTGTTCTTTCGATATTGCGTTGCGACCTACCAGATCGGGCTAGCGCTGCGAAGCGGTACTGAATGAGCGTTCACAAACGAACTTGCCCCTGGCCAGTGCCGCGCGCCGCAGCACGCCTCGAATGTCCGACGGAAGTCAGACCTGCAGAACAAGCAAAAAGGCCATCCGCCGTAGGTGCGATTTTAATCGCACCTACGGGTTTAGATGTTTTTCTTGAGTAAGGTGCCGTCTGCGGTCAGCGCTGCTACTTCTTCCGCGCTCTTGCCGAGCAGGCCGGTCAATATCGCCTCGTTGTGTTCGCCCAAGGTCGGTGCCCTGAGGGTCGGGTCCGACGCGAGGCCGACGAATTTGATCGGATTGCCAGGCACTTCGAACTCGCCGGCCAAGGGGTCGTTGATGGTACGCACGGTGCCGCGCGCCTTGAAATGCGGGTGATTGATGGTTTCTTCGACGCTCAATACCGGTGCGACCGGCACGCCGTGTGCTTCGAGTCGAGCAATGGCGGCAGCGCGGTCGACAAACGTATCCAGCCAGCTTTCCACCAGAACAATCACCTCAGCACGGATGGCGATGCGCTTCTGATCGCTGTTCCAGCGCTCATCGTCGCTGAGATCCGGGCGGCCCATCGCGACACAGAGGTCTTTCCAGTGGTGCGCAAAACCCATGATGATCATGTAACCATCGCGCGCTTTGAACACGCCGGCCGGACAGACATAACCGAGATGACTGCCGCCACGGGTCGGATTCAGTGCGCCATGACTGCCGCTGAACTGGTGTACGTTGATCTCGTGGAAGTTGTAATAGACATCGAGCAGACCGATGTCGATGTGCTGACCCACACCGCTGCGATCGCGATGGTAAACCGCCGCGAGGATAGCAAAGGCACTATGCACACCGGTGCTGACATCGCCGGCGGCGATACATGGAATAGACGGCGCGCCATCGGGGTCGCCGATCATCGCGGTCACACCCGAATATCCTTGCGCGATAGTGTCGTAACCGGGTTTGGACGCGAGTGGCCCGGTCTGCCCCATCGCCGATATCGAGCACAGGATGATGTCTTTTTTGAGCGACTTGAGCGTCTCGTAACCGAGCCCCATGGACTCCATCGTACCCGGTTTGAAGTTCTCGACCACGATATCGCTACGCGCAACGAGTTCCTTGATCAAAGCCATTGCACGCGGCTCGCGCAGATCGAGGCAGACACTCTTCTTGCCGAGATTCTGTTGAATGAAATACAGGCTGCGCTCGCCGCGCAGTTTGGAGAACTGGCGCACCATGTCACCGCTGGGCGCGGCTTCAATCTTGATCACCTCCGCGCCGAACTCAGCGAACAGCCGCGTGCACAAGGGGCCGGCCAGTACGCGCGACAAATCGAGGATACGCAGTCCAGCCAGTAGATTGTGATTGTTGTTCATCGCAAGGCTCTCACTACAACAGCCACGGAAAGTCGGCCAGACGCGTCATGCCAGCCGCGCTCGTACGGCGGGAATCACCTCGCGGATGAGGCGCTCGAGACTCACATTCATCACGCCCGGATGCAGGCCGGGCGGCGCGCCCCAGCTCACCAGATCGGTGATGCCATATTCGCGTACGAACGCCACCAGCGCATCGGTACATTCCGCCACCGTGCCGACTATCCAGCTCTGGGGAATACGCGCGTGGTTGCCGAAACCTTCACCACTTTCGTCGAAGAAACGCTGGTATAGCTGCATGCGGTAACGCTCGGACTGGCGCACCGCTGGCCAGTCGCGCTCGGCGTCGTCGGTCACCAGCACACTGCGAATGATACCGACGCGCTGCTGACTGGCGTCCTGGCCGTTGGCCGCGAGTTGCGCGCGCCACACATCGAGGGTCTCGGTGCGGTCGCCCTGCGGCAGCAGATGACAGCCGAACCGTGCCGCGCGTTCGGCGCCAGCACGCGACATCGCCGCTACCCACAAGGGCGGGCCGCCGGCCTGCACGTAGCCGGGTGTGATCAGCACATCGTTGAACTCATAACGTTTGCCCTTGAAGCTGAAACGTTCACCACTGAAGCAGCGACGCAACACTTCCAGACCTTCGTCAGTGCGCGACACGCGCTGCGCGACCGACATACCAAAACCGCGGAATTCATGGGGCGCATAACCCAAGCCCACCCCTACTTCAACGCGTCCATTGGAGAGGTTGTCGACCACCGCCAGATCCTCGGCGAGGCGCACCGGATTGTTGAATGGCAGCAGACACACATCGCAGGAAAAACGTACGCGACGGGTGCGCGCGGCGGCGGCGGCCGCGACCGGTATCCAGCTCGGCAGATAACCGTCCTCGACAAAATGGTGTTCGGTAAACCACACCAGGTCGAAGCCGACCTCATCAGCCCACGCGATCTGGTCCAGCACTTCGCCGTACAGGCGCGGCATGGAAATACCGGAATCGGGCGGATTACGAAAGTCGTAACACAGACCAACACGCAGCTCAGGCATGACCGACTCCCCCTGTTAGAAACCTCGATGGTAGCCAAAGACCGACCGTCATCGTTACTTTTCCAAAACCCGATAGCGCAATGCCGCAGCGCCCGGGCTCGACGGCAGCGCCAAAGCGCCGCACAGTAAGGTGCCGCACCCACGCTGGAGTTTTTCGTGAAGACCATACCTACCGCCCTCATCGCCCCGCTATTTAATCCCGCCACCTTCGCGGTGCGCGGCCAGGTAGATGAATTGCTCAGCGAGGTGCGCCGCGACTATCCGCTCGCGCGCGCCGAAGTGCCGGGCTACGACCCGCACTGGATAGTCAGCCGTCACGCCGATATTCAGGAAGTGTCGAAACAGAACGAGCTGTTCCACAACGCCGACCGTTCGGCGACCGTCATCCCGCAGATGGGCGAAGCGCTGGTGCAGCAGTTCACCGGCGGCGATTACAACCTGTTCCGCTCACTGGTGCAGCTCGACGGTGAGGACCACAAACAGCATCGGCGCGTGCTGTTCCAGGCGCTCGGTTCAAACAGCGTCGCGCGCCTCGCCGACGGCGTGCGGGTGTCGGCCCGTGCCCAGCTCGAAACATTGCGCGCGGCCGGCGCTGAACTCGATTGGGCGAAAGCGATTTCGGCACCTTATCCGCTACAGGTGGTGCTCGATGTGATCGGCGTGCCGCGCGAGGATCATGCGCGCATGCTGGAGTTGACCCAGTGGCTGTTCAGTTGGGCCGATCCGGACTTGTGTCGGCCAGGCACCGACCCTGCCCATCCCGAGCAGCAGCCGCGCACCTGGAAAATCGTGTTCGACGAATTCGACAGTTATTTCTCGGAACTGATCGCACAACGTCGACGCGAGCCGCGCGAGGATCTCGCCACCCTGCTCGCCCAGGCTGAAGTCGACGGGGCGCCGATGGAGCACAGTCGTGCGATTTCCTATTTCGCGATCCTCGCCACCGCCGGCCATGATTCCACCGCCCACACCACCGCCACCGCAATGTGGACGCTGGCAGAAAATCCTGCATTGTTCGCGCAGTTGAAAGCCGACCCGGCGCTCATCCCCAGGTTTGTCGAAGAAGCCATCCGCTGGACCACACCGGTCAAACACTTCGTACGACATGCCACCACCGATTGCATGCTGGTGGGCGAAAAGATTGCGCGCGGTGAGCGGCTTTACCTGTCCTATCCGTCCGGCAATCGCGACGAGGCAGAATTCGACCAGCCGTTCAGCTTTCGCCTCGACCGTGCGCGCAATCGCCATGTCGGCTTCGGCTACGGCGGTCATGTGTGTCTCGGCCAGCATCTGGCGCGGCTCGAAATGTGCACCTTGTGGCAGGAACTGTTGCCGGCACTGGAGTCGGTGGAAATGACCGGTCCCGGCCAGTTGATAGCTTCGGAATTCGTTTCAGGGCCCAAAGCGGTGCCGATACGTTATCGGCTGAGTTAGTGCGCTGTCAGGCGCGCGCAGCGGGCAGCGCGGCGGCGCCGAGCAAGGCAAGCGCGTCGGCGAGTTGCAGCATGAGGTTTTCAAACGGCAGAGACGGATTGGCCTCCTTGGCCAGGAACGCCCCCTCGATGAGCGCAATGGCGTAATCGGCAAGCTGTTCGGCAACGTGTGCGGCCTGGGCGGCCGTCTGCCCGGCGCTGAATGCGATTTCAATCTGACGTCGCACGCTGTCGCGGCCCTGCGCGCGTACCCGTTGCACCACTGCGTGGCTGACGCTATCGCCGTGGGTGACGAGCAGCACTATCAGCAGGCGCAGAAATTCACGGTGCACGGCGAAGGTCTCGCAGAAGCGCCCCATCACCCAGCGCAGCCGCGCCTGCGGTGCCTGGTGCTCCGGTGCGGCAACCAGGACACTCTCGAGGTCGCCTAAAAAGCGCTGCGCGCCTCGTTCCATGAGAGCCGCCAGCAGTCCGGCCTTGGAACCGAAATGCCAGTATATCGAGCTGACATTGAGGCCGGTGGCCTTGCTCAGCACGGCAATACTGGTGCCCTCATAACTATGGCTGGACATGATCTGGCCCGCGACATCCAGGATGTCGTCACGCGAACTGGTGCCACGCGCGGTACGCCAGTTTATTTTTCGCAGCTTGTTCGACATTGCTTGAGGGTCTCGCAGGGATGGGTCACGCACAGGGGTGCCTGCCGTAGCGGTTGACAGGGCCGCCTGCGCTTTCGTTATTATTCGCCAAATTCTAAAACGATCGCTTCATTCTTTGCATCCCCGGCCGGCGCTGGTCTGCGTCTCACCGGTCTGCCCTGAAGCCGACCGTCACCACCAAACAGCAAGGGGAGCCGTCATGCACAGCGTCAAAGAACTGGGATATATCGGTATTCAGGCCTCGGACCTCGGCGCCTGGAAGACATTCGCGGTCGATGTGCTGGGCCTCATGCTCGGCGCGCAGGACGCACAGAGTTTGAGTCTGCGTATCGACGAACGCGCACACCGCATGATCATCGAAGCCGGTCCAGCCGATGACCTGTGCTGCATCGGCTACGACTGCGGTGACGACGCGACACTGGAGGCGCTGGCCGCGCGCCTGCGTGACAACGGCTTTGCGGTCGAAGCGGGCAGCGACGATCTCGCGCGGCGACGTCAGGTGCGGCGCCTCATGACCAGCCACGACCCGGACGGCAATCGTGTCGAGCTGTATGTCGACCTCGCCCATGCCGAGACACCGTTTCAATCCGCACTGGTGCCATCCGGCTTCGTGACCGGTGACGGTGGGGCCGGCCACGCCTTCATGCCGACTCGCGCGCGCCAGGCGATGCTGGATTTCTACGCCCTGCTCGGCTTTCGACTGTCGGATTACATCCGCCAGGAAGTGGCGCCTGGCATGGTGGTGGATGCCGCCTTTACGCACTGCAATCCGCGTCATCACACCCTGGCCTTCGCCGCCCTGCCGTCGCCGAAAAAGATGCACCACTTCATGATTGAAGCGCGCTCGCGGGTGGAAGTGGGCTGCGCCTACGATCGTGTGCAGAACGCCAAAGTACCGCTCGCGCTGACCATAGGCATGCACCCGAACGACCTCATGTTTTCGTTCTATGCCACCACGCCGTCGGGCTTTGCCATCGAGTTCGGCGCCGACGGCCGCCTGATTCTCGATGAAGACAACTGGCAGGTGGTGACCTATGACTGCCTCAGCACCTGGGGTCATCGCCCAGCCGCACAGGTCGCCTGATCGACCGACACCGGCGCCAAGTAACCATCACAAATTTCGCAGGATCACATCAATGAGCATCACCCGGGAATCAAGCAGCCGCACGGTCAAGACCGCTGACTGGAACCTCCATTACCACGAAGCCGGTAGCGGCCATCCGCTCATCCTG
>CAMCBY010000120.1 GCA_945873015.1 Klebsiella pneumoniae | reverse complement strand
ACCACACTTCAAGGCGCGCGACATTAACGTGGAATCGGTCCTGCAGCCAGACGGGGCTTCGCTGCCCCTCGCCACCACACGGTCCTCGCACATGCCGGGCGCCGAGGCGGACGACGCCGCAGCGCTCTATCGCCAACCGCTCAAGCAATCGCTCGATGGCAACACCGTCGACACAGCTTATGAACAAGTGCAGTTCGCCGACAACGCGGTGCAGTACCGCGCAACCTTGAGCTTCATCAACTCGCGCATCACCACGGTGCGGCGCGCGCTGCGAGGCGAATGATGGCCAATTCACCACTCAGCGCCTTTGATCTTGGCGCGCGCGCCATGACAGCTCAATTGACGCGGCTCAACACCATTGCGAGCAACGTCGCCAACGCTGGCGTCATGGCCGGCTCGAGCGAAACGGCGTATCGCGCCTTGAGGCCGGTGTTCGAAACCGCCTACACCGACGCCACGGAGAGCGCGGGCCTGGCCACTGTCGACGTCATCGACATCGAGCGCTCCACGCGCGAGGTCCCGCGTGTGCTCCAGCCTGGCAACCCGCTCGCGGACGACAACGGCTACGTTTATCTGTCCAACGTCGACGTGTCCGAGGAACTGGTCGACATGGTCGAAACGTCGCGCCAATACCAAAACACCATCGAAGCACTGAACACCACCAAATCCCTGATGGTCGCCACTCTGCGACTCGCATCCTGAGGTCCAGCCATGAACAATATCAACGGAAGTAATGATCCCAACCTCGCGTCGGTGCTCGCCAAACTGGGCGTAGCTACGCAGGCGTCCGGACAAAACAAGATCCCGCCTGCGCCCAAGCAGACGCTTGGGCAGGACGACTTCCTGCGCCTCATGACAACTCAGATCAAGAGCCAGGACCCGTTCAAACCGCTGGACAATGCCGAGTTCATCTCGCAAATGGCGCAATTCTCGACCGTCACCGGTATCAGCGACATCAAGACAGCAGTGGACAACCTCGGCACTTCGCTCGGCGCCAACCGCATTGCGACGTTCTCCAACCTGCTCGGTTCCAAGGTGCTTGCACCGGGTGGTAATGCAATGTTGGACGACGATGGCGTCATCGAAGGCGCCGTAGACCTCGACGCGCCGGCGGACAACGTCCGTATTGCCATCAACAACGCCGCTGGCCAAACCGTCGATGTGTTGGATCTCGGGCCCGGCGGCCCGGGGCTCGTTGGCTTTTCATGGTCGGTGATCGACGCCGGCATCGGCGCGGCCGTCGGTGACCGTTTCAGCGTGTCCGCCATGGTGACAAACGGCAAGAGCAGCAGCGCTACCGAACCCGCTCTGTATCAGACTGTTGAGGGCGTCGACGTTGGCGGCACCAACGAGCGCCTTTCACTGCGCAGCGGCAAGACCATCGGTCTCGACCAGATCACCTCAATCCGCAAGTAATCAGCGCCACCCACATAAGGAATCGAACTCATGTCCTTCTATACATCCCTGACCGGTCTCAATGGCGCCACCACCGACATCGCGACCATTTCGAACAACATCGCGAACGTCGCCACCACTGGCTACAAGCGCTCGCGCGCGGAGTTCGGCGATATCTACGCGACCTCGCCCTTGCAGAACGCGTCGAATGCGGTGGGCTCCGGCACTATTTTAAAATCGGTCAAGCAGCAGTTCACGCAGGGCAACATCTCATCGAGCTTGAACGCGCTCGACATGGCGATATCCGGCCAGGGATTCTTCACCCTGCAGCCGAGCCTCACCTCGTCGCAGAAAGTCTATAGCCGTAACGGTTCGTTCAGCGTCAACAACGATCGTTACGTAGTCGATTCGCAAGGTCAGTATTTGCAGGTCTTTCCGGTTAACAACGACGGTTCCGTGATCGCCACCGGCCTGCAGTCCGCGCAGTCGCTGCAGTTGCCAACCACTTCCGGCCTGCCAAAGCCGACCACCGCAATTGAGCTCGGTCTCAATCTACCGGCCGATGCCACGGTCATTCCGTCCAGCGGCGCCTTCACGCCCACCAACCCGTGGCGCTTCGACCGCACCAACCCGTCGACGTACAACCAGTCGACCTCCATTACGATTTACGATTCCCTCGGCAACCCGACCATCGCGACCATCTATTACGTCAAGACGTCAAATGCCACGGAGACGCGGCCGTCGAACAAGTGGATGACCTTCGTGTACATCGGCGAGAAGGAGATCAACCCGGCCCTAATTTCTGCGAAAGATGAAAAATCCAACACCGTTTTTATAAACAAGTTCGGCCAAATCACCTCAGACCCGCAATCGCTGGACCCCACTTTCAACTCCGGCGCCGCGCATCCGCTGTACAAGCAGGATGATCAGACCCAGGAGCAGCCGTCCTCGCCAGCCCGCGCCATCGGCGCGTTCATGCAATCCTCGGGCTTCGATTTCGGCGATACGGACAGCAACCGTGTGACGGTCACCAGCGACCCGGCCGCATGGGCCACCACCCGCGAAGGAGGTAACGGCTCGGCCAACCCCGCGTTCTGGGGTCGCAACATGTTCTCGATCAGCGTCGACGGTTCCGAGCCGCAGATCATCAGCGTGCGCGACGGCAGCTATACCGGTACTGAGCTTGCCGCGGAAATGACCGGCGCCGCCAACCAGGCCTATGGTGATGATCGCTACATCAAGATTCGCGACACCTATCTCGACTCCGACGGTACGGTGACCCGCGGCAACGATGTTCTGAAGCTCAACCTTTTCACACTCGACTCCAGCGGCAACTCGGTTGGCCTCAAGGACGGCAATGGCGATGACCTGCCCATCGCGCTGGATCTCAACGGCATCATGGGGGAGACAGGTACACCGGCCGTCGGCAGCGGCGATAACGCCGCGCCCGCGCCCGAGAACGACATCAAGCTGACCCGCACCCAGTTGGTGAGTCTCGTCCAAAGCAAGCTCAACCAGGCACTCGATGAACGCGCCGCCGATTTCGGCCAGCAGCGCGGCTGGGTGGATGCGTCCGAGCCGCCTATCCGTGTCGGCTATGACGTTTCGTCGCGCTCGCTCACCTTCACCGTGGATCGGACCCAACTCGGCCCCGACGCTTCGGAACTTGCCAGCCGCTTTAACAGCATCAAAGTGTTCACCGATGACGCGGTGACCAACGATCTCGGAATTCCGCCTGGCACCATCAGCCAAGAGTCGCTGGTGCGCGCGGGCAATTCGTGGAGTGGCCGCGAGGTAGTGCCGACCGGTGATCCGGTGGTCGACCCGCTGGACCAGCGTTATGGTGTCAGCGTCACCTACAACAAAGACACGCGCCGTTTCGACTTCGTGAGCGGTACGACGGGCGAAGCTTCTTCGATGCGCATCGGTCGTCCGCCCCTGGCTACCACCAGTGGCGATGTGCAAGCACAGAAGACGAGTTTCGATGTCACCAACAGCGATGGTGGCGTGCAGATCCTGAGCTTTGGCGGTCCAAATTTTCCGCGCTTCAAACTTGTCGGTTCGGCTTACCAGCAGGTCGACAGTACCGACACACCAATTCTCTTCGATGATCTGGGGCAGATTTCCAGTGACGGCACGCCAAAATCACTCCAGGCGTATTTCGCCCGGCGCGATTCCACCGGCGCGACCCTCGATGTCGACGGCAATGTCACCAGCAACCCGGCGCTGGTCGACACCATCACCGTCACCACGTTAACCACCGCTACAACTCCGCCGGCCACCAAGTTGATCGTCACTGGCTACGCTGACGGTTCGCAGTTCCAGGTGTCGCTGCGCGAGGCGGGTGCGATACGCACCGCTGAGCCGGTCGGTGCCTCCGGCAGCAACAGCCAGAAGGGCATCATGTTCGGCGACTCACTGGTTAAGAACAGCGATGCCACGCGCGTCTTTTCCGGCACCAGCGATCTGCTCGGCGTCGGCGACGCAACGAATCGTGATCTCGTGGTGGTGGTCGCCGGCCGCGGCCTGCAGGCGCAGCCCGCCACCGCCACCGGCAACCGCGCCATCACGCCCATGAACCAGACCTTCGTGCTGCAGGAAGCTCTGAACGAGAATCGCATGACCTTCACCGTCGATGGCGTGGTGGGCAGCATCACGCTGCCGATCAAAGCCTACACCGGCGAGACGTTTGCCGCTGAAATCCAGAAGCGTGTCAATCTCATCGAGGATCCTCTGACTGGGAAAACGGTCTCCGGCGTCACGGTCAAATACGATCCGGACGGCAATCGCCTGATTTTCACCTCAGGCACGCGCGGCGAGGACTCTCAGATAAATGTCGTCGGTCACCCCAACTTCGGCCTGACCAATGTCAGCCAAGTGCGCGGCTCGGTGCCGATCATCACCGACCTCAAGCAGGCCACCGACTCGGCGGGTAACAAACTCTATGTGGACAAGAACGGCAACATCAGCACCCAGGAACCTGCCTCCCTGCAGAACTGGTTTCCCCTCTACCTCAATGAAGGTGAATTGACATTCGACACGCTCGGCAAGCTCATCTCGCCCAAAGAAGGCGTGATCTATTCGCCCTTCGACCCGGCCAATGGTTCCAACCTTCTGAACCTGACGGTGAACTACGGCAAATATTCGACCCAGTTCGCGCAGCCCTTTTCGGTACTGTCACTGCAGCAGGATGGTCTCGCTTCCGGACGACTGGACGGCCTCGCCATCGACGCCTCGGGAACCATTCGCGCCAACTATACGAACGGCGAAACGGCGGCGCTCGGCAAGGTCATTCTGGCCAATTTCGCTAACCCCAATGGCCTTAAACAAATCGGCAATGCGAATTACGTGGCGACCTCGGGCTCTGGCGAAGCGGCGCTCGGCGAGGCCGGCGCCGACGGCTTCGGCACCATCCAGGGCGGCTCGCTGGAACGCTCAAACGTAGACATCACCGAAGAACTGGTGAGCCTTATCACCGCGCAACGTAATTTTCAGGCCAACGCCAAGGCCATTGAAACGACCACCACACTCACGCAGACCATCATCCAGATACGTGGTTGATGGGCGGTCGTTGAAAAGCTGAGGAACAATCGATGGACAAGCTGATACACGTGGTGCTGTCGAGTCTGCGGCAGACGAGTCTGAGCCAACGCACGACAGCCGCCAACCTCGCCAACGTGGAAACGGTTGGTTTTCGCGCGGACGACACCGCCAACTTCCAGGCAGCTTACCTGGCCGCGGCAGGTGAACCGACTTCGCGCGTGTATTCGACCGCCGCGCCGCAATCGATCAGCACGCGCGGCGGACCGCTGGAATCCACCGGCAACCCACTCGACGTCGCCATCAACGGCAGCGGCTACCTGGTCGTGCAAGCGCCGGACGGTAACCGCGTGATCACGCGGCGCGGCGACCTGCGTGTCGGTCCCGATCAGCAACTGGTCAACGGTTCCGGCGAGATCGTGATCGGCGACAACGGTCCGATAGTGGTGCCGCCCTATCGCGAGATCTCCATCACCAATGACGGCACGGTGAACATCATTCCGATAGACGCCGAAGCGGACGCGCCGTTGCAGTCCATCGGACGACTTGGCCTCGTCGCGCAACCGCGCGGCCTGCGGCGCCGCGAAGACGGCAACATCGAAGCGGCAGATGGACAACTACCCCCCTTCGATCCGAGCATCACCATGATGTCCGGCCAGCTCGAGCGCAGCAATGTCAATTCGGTGGAAGTCCTCGGCAAGATGGTCGAACTGTCGCGACTGTTCGATGCGCAGACGAAGCTCCTCAAGACTGCCTCCAATATGGATGAAATTGGCACCACCTTGATGCGGCTTCCTGACTAAAACTTTGGTCGCATGGCACGTGAAATGCTGTGCGGGTTGTATGAAAAGAACTCGCTTGTCAGGAGAATTACGTGTTTGAAGCTTTAAACGTTGCAGAGACCGGCCTCGCCGCGCAGAACCATCGCATGGCGGTGATCTCGAACAATCTCGCCAATATCAACACCATCGGTTTCAAGCGCGACCGCGCCAACTTCGACACACTGCTTTATCAGACCTTGAAGCAACCCGGATCGCAGACCGCGCAAGGTGCCGAGTCACCTACCGGTCTGTTCCTGGGTACTGGCGTCGCGATCGCATCGTCGGAAAAGCTCTTCAATCAAGGCAACATCATCAACACAGCGAACCCGCTCGACATCGCTGTTGATGGCGTCGGCTTTTTCCAGGTCACCATGCCGGACGGCACCATTGGATACACGCGCAACGGCGCCTTCACCCGTAACGAGAACGGCGAGCTCGTCACGTCCAACGGTTACGTGTTGTCGCCCGCCATCCAGATCCCGGCCGACGTCGTCAATCTCACCATAGGCAAGGACGGCACCGTGAATGCGACGGTGGCCGGCAGCTCGCAATCGCAGCAGTTAGGGCAGATCCAGGTGGCCACCTTCGCCAATGCCGGCGGCCTGCAGCCCATAGGTGAGAGCTTCTACCGCGAAACGATCGCCTCGGGTGCGCCGGTGGTCACCAATCCCGGTACCGGTGGCTCGGGTCAGCTTCTACAGAACTCGCTGGAGGCCTCGAACGTGAATGTCGTCGAGGAGCTGGTCAACATGATCGAGACCCAGCGTGCCTATGAATTGAATGCCAAGGCCATCTCGTCAATTGACGCAATGATGCGCAACCTGACCCAGAACACTTGACCATGATCCCGAGTAAAGCAGCGAAGCGCTTCGCGCGGCGGCTCCTGGCGACGCTCATGATGGCAGCGGCCACCATGCTGAGCGGGTGTGCGTTCAACCATGACGAGCAGGTCGCCGCGCAGCGCGAGGATTACCTTGCGCGCTACGATTCAGTGCTCAAAGACCAGGAGCCGCGCACGGCGGGCGCCATCTACACGCCGTCGGCGAGCACCTTCCTGCGTAGCGACAGGCGGGCTCGCGGTGTCGGCGACATTCTCACCGTGCGCCTGGTCGAGGACATGCCAGGCTCATCGACCGCCAAGAATTCAGACAAGCGCAACGGATCGCACAAAATGTCGGTGTCGACGCCGATAGTCAGCGCCGCCGGCGGGCTGCTGAACTCGGTGGCGTCGCTGGTACTGCCCGATCGCAATGCCGACTCCCTGTCAGGCCGCGCCGAGGACATCCTCAAGGACAACAGCATCGGCACCACCCATTCGTTCGCGGGCGAAGGCAAGCTCGAAAAATCGAACACCATGGACGGCTTCGTGACGGTGACCGTGGAGCGCCTTTTTCCCAACGGCAACCTGTTCGTGGTCGGCGAAAAGCAGGTGGAGACCGATGGCGGCACCGAACACGTGCGCTTGCGCGGCATCATCCGCCCGGACGACATCGGCTCAGACAATACCGTGGCCTCGACCCGCATCGCGCAGGCGGACATTGCCTACGTATCGGCCGGTGACCGCTACTACGCTTCGCGCGAAGGCTGGCTCGGGCGTTTCTTCAACAAAGTCGATCCGCTGTAGGGGCCATCATGCATTCGAAACAATTTGCGCAACTCCTTGCGGTGACGGCGCTGACCCTGCTGGGTGCCACGGCCCGTGCGGATCGCATCAAAGATCTCGCGACCATGGCCGGCGTGCGCAGCAACAGCTTGTCGGGCTTCGGCGTCGTAGTCGGACTGGACAGCACCGGCGACAAGGACATCTCCGTAACGCAACAGGCCATGCGTTCGGTGATTGAGCGCTTTGGCGTCAATGTGCCGCGCGACATCGAAGTGAAAAATGCTGCGGCAGTGATGGTCACGGCGGATCTGCCAGCCTTCGCCAAGCCCGGCCAACGCATTGACGTGACCGTGTCGACCATCGGCAAGGCCAAGAGCATCCGCGGCGGCACGCTGCTCATGACGCCGCTGGTGGGGGCCGACAGCCAGGTCTATGCCATCGCTCAGGGTGCGGTGGCGGTCGGTGGTCTCGGCGTACAGGGCAAAGATGGCTCCTCGCTCAGCGTCAACGTGCCAACCACCGGCCGCATACCGGGCGGCGCCAGCGTCGAGAAGCTGGTCGCCAATGATTTCGGCAGCGCGCCGAGTATCGTGCTCAATCTCAACAGCTCGGATTTCACGTCAACCGCGCGGGTGGTGGCGGCCATCAACAAACGTTTTGGCGCCGGCACCGCCGAGTCGATCGATTCGGTGAGCGTGGCGGTCGCCGCGCCGACCAATGTCGATCAACGCATCGCCTTCGCCTCCGAACTGGAGAACCTCGACGTTGCGCCGGCCGAGCCGCCCGCACGCGTGATTGTCAATTCACGCACCGGCACCGTGGTGATCAGCCAGGAAGTGCGGCTCTCACCCGCGGCGGTTTCGCACGGCAAGCTGATGGTCAAAATCAAAGAGAACACCAACGTCAGTCAGCCACCCGGGGCGGTAGTCGGGCCGCGCGGCCTGGTAGCGGGCGGCGGCGGCAACACTGTGGTGAGCCCCGACTCCCAGATCAGCGCCGAGGAGGAGCTCGCGCCCATGTTCCTGTTCGGACCCGGAGTCAGCCTGTCGGACATCGTCGATGCCGTGAACAAGGTGGGGGTCACGCCCAGTGACCTGATAGCAATCCTCGAAGCCTTGAAGCAGGCCGGCTCGCTGCGCGCCGAACTGGTGGTGATCTAGTCATGGATGAGTCCCTCAGCGCCCTGTCGCTGCAATTGCGCGTCACGCAGAGCGTAGGTGTCACACGAGCAATGCGCGATGCGCCGCAGGACATCGCGAGTGCGGCCCAACAGTTCGAGGCCATGCTGGTCAAAGTCATGATCGATGCATCGTATGGGGACGATGACAACGCCGACCCGGACGACGCGCTGCTCGACAATGACGGTGTGCGCGCCTACCGCGATATGCTCAGCCAGTCGCTCGCCAGCGAAGTGTCGCGCCATACCAAGCTCGGCCTTGCCGATGCCATGCAACGCCAACTCGGCGGCGCCAATACAGCCGCCGCCCGCGCGCCGCAAGCGGCCAAGGATTAGACCGTGGCCGACCTCATGACTTTGGGGCTCTCGGGTCTGCTCGCTTCCAAGGCGGCGCTCGAGGTCACCAGTGACAATATAGTCAATGCCAACACCGATGGCTATTCGCGTCGGGATATCGCGCTGACGGAAAATGCTGCGCCGGGCGGCGTGACCATGAACGCCGTGCAAGGCCGCATCGGCAGTGGCGTGACGGTCGGCGCGCTGCGCCGCGCCCAGGACTCGTTTCTGGCCGGCACATTGCGCAATGCTCAGGCGCGGGTCGCGGAACTCGATACGCTGGGCACGACGCTGGCCCGCATCAGCGACAACCTGGGCGGCGAGTCGACCGGGCTGCGCAGTTCAGCGGAGCTGCTGTTCGACGCCTTCGGCCAGCTCGCCTTGCAGCCCGAACTCGACAACAATCGGCAGACGGCGCTGCTGTCGGCCAAGAATTTCGCGTCGGCGATACGCAGCACCGCTCATTACCTCGACGGACTGCAGGGCGGGGTCGACATCAAGGTCGGAATCTCGCTGGCCGCGGTCAATGAACTCGCCGCTTCGCTGGTGGGAGTCAATCATGCACTGGACGGCGCCCAGCAGGGCTCGGCCAATTCCGCCAGCCTGCT